>DASXQW010000292.1:0-5240 GCA_036506975.1 Casimicrobiaceae bacterium
CGCAGCTTTGGCGGTGAGCATCGAGTGATCCTGATTGTTGTAGCGATGCATGCCGTTGCGGCCGACGAGAAAGAGGTTGGCGATCGGGTCGAGGTACGCGCGCACTTGGCCGAAATCCGCATACGACCCGAAGTACGCCGGATACGCCTTCGGCACCCGAACGACCGTCGCGTCGATCGCGTCGCCGGCATCGATCAAGTCGATTTGCTCGAGCTCGCGTATGGCGAGCGCGCGCATGTCCGCGTCCGGCAACGTCCACAGATCGTCGCCTTCGGTGCAGAAATACTCGAGCCCCAGCCATACCTTGCTTGCATCCGGCACCAGCGCCGGGCTCCAGTTGTTGAAGATCTGCAGCCGGCCGAGGCGTACGTCCGGTTCCTGCACGTAGATCCAGTTGTCGGGCGGGAAGCGATTTTCGCTGCCGGCGGCGTTCGCACCACGCGTTTTCATGCGCTTCACCAGCAATCCAACCGCGATGAACGCGCGATACGGCAACTGGCTGGCGATGGCGCGAACGTTCTCCGGTGGCGGAGGTTCCAGCCCGGCGACCAGATCCTTGACGGGCATGGATGAAATGACGAAATCCGCCGCCTGCGTATACGCCTGACCGGTCGCGAGATCGCGAATCACGACCTCGGTGACGCGGCCGGCCACGATGCGCAGCCGCTCCGCAGTCTGCAGGAAGCGGACCTCCCCGCCGCGATGTCGGACGCGATCGGTGACCTCTTCCCACAATTGCCCCGGACCGAATTTGGGATAGAGAAAGCGCTCGATGAGGCTCGTCTGCGTCATCGATGGGCCGAGCGATGGCTTGGTTGGAGCCATTTTTTTCAGCGTGTGCATCACGACCTTCGTCAGCGACAATCCCTTGATTCGCTGCGCGCCGAATTGGGCGCTGATTTCCGCGCAAGGCACGCCCCAGACCTTTTCGGTGTACGACTTGAAGAACGTCCGGTAGAGCTCGCCGCCGAAGCGGTTGACGAAAAAATCCTCGAGGCTCGTTTCGGGGCGTCTCGGGAAAAACGTCGACCAGGCATAGCTCAGGCAGATCCGCGCGAACCGCAACAGCCCCAGCTTGGAGATCGTCGTCAGATCGAGCTTGAGCGGGTAATCGAAGTACTTGCGCATGAAATAGATGCGCGACAGCCGCCTGCGCAGGAGCATGACCTTGTCGCCGTGGGCGCGCGCGGCGCCCGCGGGCGAAACCGTGGCGGCCCGGTGGCGCTGTCGATAACTGATCACGGCCTTGGGGTCTGCGCCCGGTTCCAGCGGGAGGATCTGCTGCCACCAATCCATCACCCAATCGGACTTGGAGAAAAAACGGTGGCCGCCGATGTCCATCCGGTAGCCCTTGAAATTGACGGTGCGCGAGATCCCGCCGACGGTATTCGAAGCCTCGATCACGACGGGACGGACGTCCGTGTGCCGGATGAGCTCCAGCGCTGCGGTCAGCCCGGCCGGCCCGGCACCGATGATGACGGCGGTTCGTTGCGCTCGCATGAACAAGACGTTTGTTGTTTTCGCGCCGCGGCTGGAACGCGTTCGGCGCTACTTTCGTTCCCCGCTCAGCAACGCCTCGAAATAGGCGACCGTCTTCTTCAGGCCGTCTTCGAGCTCGACCACGGGTCCCCACTCGAGCAACTCTTCCGCGAGGCGGATATCGGGCATGCGCTGCTTCGGATCGTCCGCAGGCAACGGAAGGTATTCGATCTGCGACCGGGAGCCGGTCAGGCGCTTGATCGTTCGCGCCAGCTCCAGCATCGAAGTTTCCACCGGGTTGCCCAGATTGACGGGGCCGGTGATTTCCGGCGCGGTCGCCATCAGCCGCACGCAACCTTCGACCATGTCATCCACGTAGCAGAACGACCGCGTCTGGGTTCCGTCACCGAAGAGCGTAATCGGTTTGTCGAGCAATGCCTGAACGACGAAGTTGGAAACGACGCGTCCGTCATCGCGATGCATGCGCGGGCCGTAGGTGTTGAAGATCCGGGCAACCTTGATCGACAGACCGTGTTGCCGCCAGTAGTCGAAGAACAGCGTTTCCGCGCAACGCTTGCCCTCGTCGTAACAAGCCCGAGGCCCGATTGGATTCACGCGGCCCACGTAGGCCTCGAACTGCGGATGCACTTCCGGGTCGCCGTAGACCTCGCTGGTGGACGCCTGAAAAACTCTCGCTTTGACCCGTCTTGCCAGCCCGAGCATGTTGATCGAGCCGTGCACGCAGGTCTTGGTCGTCTGCACCGGGTCGAACTGATAATGAATGGGCGACGCCGGGCACGCCAGATTGTAAATCTGATCGACCTCGACGTAGAGCGGAAAGGTGATGTCGTGCCGCAACAGTTCGAAGCGCGGATTCCCGAGCAGATGCTCGACGTTCCTTTTGGTGCCCGTGAAGAAATTATCCGCGCAGAGAACGTCGTGCCCCGCCGCGACGAGGTGCTCGCACAAATGCGAGCCGAGGAAGCCTGCACCACCGGTCACCAATACGCGCTTTACCGAGTCGCTTGTCATGCGAGCTCCCTGAACTTTCGCGACGGCACGGTTCTCTTGCCAGACAGTGCGTGCCTCATTAGACTGATCGCTCGATCGTATGGGATAACGGCCATGGAGGCACTGCCTGCCGATCATCGCGACACGATTATAATGTGGGCGCTCGCGAAACTCGACGTTACTGCGTTTGTGGCCGCGAGCGCGGTCATCAGCGGAGCCGCGTTGCTCTTGTTGACGCTGTTCCTGGTCGTCAAGGGCGCCCCGCCCGGCATCCCGGTTGGACCTCATCTCGCTCAGTTGTCGGTTTTTTTTCCGGGCTACTCGGTGACTGCAACCGGCGCGTTCATCGGCGGCGCATACGCGAGTGTGGTCGGTGGCGCATTGGGATTCCTGCTGGCGACTTTCTGGAATGCGGCTCACGCGTTGTTTCTGGCCGTGATACGCATCCGCGCGAGTCTCGCAAATTATTCGATTGATTGACTTTCAAGTGCACTACCATAGACCGCGCCTTGCCGATGAGTAGCGATTCGGAGCGCGACGACGCCACCGACCGCGACGTGCTCGAAGCGACGCTGCGCTTCAACACCTTTGTCTTCAGCATCATTCTCGGCGTATTCGCGGGCGCGACGCTCCTGGCGTTGAGCCTCGTTGCCCGCTACGGCACAGGGACGGGCAGGCTGGCGGTCGCGCTGATCGGCGTCTTTCTTCCCGGATACGGCGTCGGTTGGTTCGGTGCGCTGCTCGGGCTCTTCTGGGGCTTTCTGTTCGGCGCGCTCCTCGGTGCCGGCATCTACCGCATCAACGCCCGTCACGTCCTCGAGAAAGTTGATGCATTGGTGATTGCGGAACGCCACGCTAACGGCATTCCACGCGCCGTCCTGAAGCTGGACGGCTCCTCGCTGGGGCTTGCGATCGGCGCCGTCGGCGCGCTCGGGCTCGTGACGACGACCAACATCCTCGTGGCGCGCGGAACCGCCGCAGAGAGCGTGCACGCGCGCCTCCTCGGAGAAGTTCTTCCGGGATACACGGTAAGCGTCGTCGGCAGCATCATCGGTGCAATCGAGCTCTTCGCCATCCTGTACGTCTTTTGCCGCGCCTTCGTCTCCATTTACAATTGGGTCGCGGCACGGCGGCAACAGCGATGACCGGCGCGGTCCGCGCCGCAACCGGCTGTCTTAGGTGCCGTCCGTGATGTCCGCGACGATCGATCCGCCCGCGGACGCGCGGCGTCCGGCGGACGACTCCGTCCGCAACATGGCCATCAGCGTCATCATGCCGGTGTACAACGGCGCCGACGTCCTGCGCGAGAGTTTTGCCCCCTTGCTTGCGATGCAGCGTGCGGGAGAGATCGCGGAGATCATCGTCGTCGACGACGGATCGACCGACGCCACCGCGGCGATCGCGACCGAATACCATGCCCGCCTGATGCACTCGGGCGGACGCCTTGGGCCGGGCGGCGCCCGCAATGTCGCCGCACCGGCCGCGAGCGGCGACGTCCTGTGGTTCGTCGATGCTGACGTCGTCGTTCACGAAGATGCCGCGCGGTTGCTTGCCGCCTCCTTTCGTCGCAGCGGCGCCGCCGCAGTGTTCGGCAGCTACGACGACCGCCCTGCAGGCAAAAACTTCCTTTCGCAATACAAGAATCTCGTCCATCACTACTATCATCACCTCGAGGGAGGCGATGCCGATACTTTCTGGGCGGGGTGTGGCGCTGTGCGCAAGGACGTCTTCCTCGCCAGCGGCGGGTTCGACGCCAGAAACTACCCCTACCCGTCAATCGAAGACATAGAGTTGGGATTCAGATTGCGGCAGCGCGGCTTGCGCATCGTCCTGGCGCCGGAAGTGCAGGCAACGCACCTCAAGATCTGGCGGCTTGCCAATCTGCTGCACACCGACATCTTTCGCCGCGCGCTGCCCTGGTCGCGTCTGATCAACGCCCAGAGCGGATTGCCGAATGCCCTCAACGTTGGCTTCGGCGAGCGGTTCAACGCAGCGCTGGCCGTCGGTCTTCTGCTGAGCATCGTGCTGGCCGGCGCGATGCTGATAGCGTTCTGGATCCCACTTGCCGTACTTGCCGCGGTCGCAGTCGCCAATCGACGCCTGTTCGAAACGCTCCGCCGCGCTCGCGGCGCGCTCTTCGCGATCGCAGGCGTGCTATTCCACCAGCTCTACTATTTGTACAGCTCGGCCGCCTACGCATGGTGCTGGCTGGAGCACCGCGGCGCGAAGCTGCGCGCATCACAGAGCTAGGGATTTTTCGTGTCGGCGCTTGCAGATGACAGCACGCATGCCGTGACGTCACCCCCCGCGACGGTACCGCGAAACACGCCGGCCACCCTGCATTCGTCTCGCAGCATCTTCATCAACTCCGGCGCGCCTGCTTCGATGAAATCCGGCAGCGTGTAGAGTACCCATACGCGCCCGCCCCGCGCGCGCAGCTTGTGCAACTGTTCGGGTGACGCCACGGCCTCCCACGGTTGCTTGTAGTACTCGCGATAAACGTAGATCGCCGGTCCTGCGGTAACTACGGGCTCGCCTTCCGCGCGATGCGTCAGCGCGAACCGCATCGCTCCCTCGAAATCCTGCTTTGGATAACGGTAATCCGGGAGCAGCGCCGCCGCCGAAAGAGCCGTTAACACAGCCACCAATGCCACACCCAACGCGGTCACGGGCTTCGGCGCGGCGTCGGGCTTCCACCGCCGCGTCAGCCACGCGCCGATCTCCAATGCTCCGCGCACCACGATCAGCAG
>DASXQW010000293.1:0-2314 GCA_036506975.1 Casimicrobiaceae bacterium
GCCGAACAGCGCCGAGGACACGATCGCGACCTTGCCCGGCCCGCCCGCCGTGTGACCGGTGAGCGACATCGAGAAGTCCATGAAGAGCTGCCCGGTGCCGCTGCGCTCCATGAACGCGCCGAACAGCACGAACAGCATGACGTAACTGGCGGACACGCCGAGCGTTGAGCCGAAGATGCCTTCGGTGGAGAAATACAGTTGCTCCATCAAGACTTGCGGCGCGATACGAGTGAAGCCGATGGCGTAGATGAGGAAGGCGATGGCGGTCAGCGGCAAGGCGAGGCCGATCACGCGCCGCGTCGCCTCGAGCACGATCGCCACCGCGACCACCGCGTAGAACTTGTCCGCCGCGGTCAGGTCGTCGATGTAGATGATGCGGTTGATGAAGTAGTCATAGTTGAGAAAGATGTGCAGGACGAATCCATAGCCCAGGGCCAGCAGCACGAGATCCGCGGTGCGCCAGGCCGGCGAACGGCCCGGCCGCAGCGGATAGAGCAGGAACACCAGCGTCAGCGCGAACAACAAATGCGTGCCGCGGAAGATGAGCGCCTCGGGCGGACCGAACGCCGCGACGTACATGTGGTAGAGCGACATTGCGACCGCGACTGCGCTGATGAGCCAGCGCAACGCCGAGCTCGTCGGCGTGGTCGGCTGCGCTTCTTCGGAGACGATGACGGTCGTGGGTGCCGCGGACACCGGAGCCTCCTCTGCGGCGCGGCCGGATGAATCCGGCCCTACGAAATTCTTGGCGCGAATTCATTCGCACGCGGCCCTACGAAATTCGTGGCGCGGATTCATTCGCACGCGGCCGTCTACGAAATTTGTAGGTGCGAATTCATTCGCACGCGGCCGTTCCATGCAAAAGGGGCGGCGTCCCCGCCGCCCCGTCGATACACCCGGGCGAAACGCCCGGCCGCTACATCGCGCCCACTTCCTTGTAATACTTCGCAGCGCCTTTGTGGAATGGCACGCCGATGTCAACCGCCATATCCTTCGGCGTCAATCCCGTGATGGGCTTCACGACTGCAGCCATGTCGCCGACGTGCGTCGCCATCGTCTTGGTCATCTTGTAAACGACTTCCTCGGGCAGATCGCAGGCCGCGACGATATGCGTCGTGTAGCCGATCGCGGGCACGTCCTTGTCCTGCTTCGGATACGTACCGGCCTTGATGACGAGCTTGTTGTAACCGGGATTCATCTTCTTCAGCTCGGACATCGTCTTGTCGTCGACGGGAACCATCTGCACGTCGCGCGCGCTGGCGAGGTCCATGACGGCGGAGGCCGGGGCCGTGGTGCCGAGGGTGAACACCTGCACGTGGCCGTCCTTCATCATATCCACCGCGTCGGTGTACGACGCCTGGAAGCTTACCTTGCCGAGCGACTGATAGGTCATGCCGTTGATCTTCAGCACCTGGTCGGTCAGCAGTTCGGCGGTATTCCCCTTCGATTGCGTGACCAGCGTCTTGCCCTTGAGGTCGGCAAACGAATTCACCTTCGCGTCGGTCAGCGCAACGACCTGGAAGTATTGCGGATACAGATTCGCCACCTGGCATACCTTGGTAGTCTTCTTCGGATACGGCGCCCGGCCCTCCACGCCGTCGACGGTGGTCGACGAGTTCCCGAAACCGATCTGCGCCTTGCCTTCATCGATGCCGCGCACATTGGCGATGCCGGCGCCGGGCTGCTGCTGGATCTGCAGCCCGGGAATCGCGCCTTCCCACATATTCTTCAGTGCGCCGCCCAGCGGAATCCACGACCCGCCTTGCGGGCCGGTCATCATGGTGACTTGCTGAGCTGCGGCGGGTACGGCGAGCGCAGCCGCGAAGAAAGCAGCGCTCAAGCGACCGATACGATCAACGTTCATTGCTCCTCCAGTATGCTTCGCAAGCGCCGGCTTCCGACGCGTGCTCTTATCAGGTGCGGACGATTGTGTCGCGGGCGAGAATGGCGGTCAAGGGATGGTGCAGCGCAGCCCGGGATGGGCCCGCGGGGCGCCCTCTACTCCGGACCCCGCGAAGGGCTCATCCCGGGCTGGGTATTACTCGTGCGGTCGGACGTGCGTCAGTGCGCGGTCTGCGAGTGCTTGCCGCCCGGCTCGGAAACGTCCGACACGGCGCGGCCGACGGTCGTGGGTTGCTCGGTGCGCGCGAGATCTGCAAATGAGACGATGCCTACCAGCCGCTTGTCGCGATTGACGACCGGCAGCCGCCGGACCTGGACCTGGCCCATGTTCCGTGCGACGTCGTCGAGCGCTTGATCCTCGAAGCAGTACAACACTTCGTGGCTCATGACTTCGCTGATCGGCGTATCGGCG
>DASXQW010000294.1:0-34748 GCA_036506975.1 Casimicrobiaceae bacterium
CTTGTCCCGCGCCTGCGTCAGGATCGCCGGGCTCACCGCATCCAAGTCCCACACATCGTGTGCGATGTACTGGAAGTGCCACTTGTACGTGCCCTTGTCCAGATCGATCGCGACCATCGAGTTGGTGTACAGGTTGTCACCCGGGCGGATCGCGCCGTAGAGATCCGGCGACGGATTGCCGACGAGGAAGAACACGGTCTTGGTCTTCCTGTCGATCGCCGGGGTCATCCACACGCCGCCGCCCAGGGTCTGATAGAACGAGCTGTCCTTGGCGAAGGCCGCCTTTTCGGCCTCGATGTTGCGGTGCATGTCGCGGCCGGTGGCATCGTTCTTGGCCCACACGCCTTCGTGCCCCTTGTCGGGGATGCTGTAGAACGTCCATAAGAGCTTGCCATCGTTGGCGTCGAACGCCTTGATGAAGCCGCGAACGCCGTACTCGCCTCCGTTGGTGCCGATCAGCACCTTGCCCTCCACCACCGCCGGCGCCATCGTCTCCGAATAGCCCTTGTCAGGATCCGCGATCTGCGTCTCCCAGAGCAGCTTGCCGGTCTTCGCCTCGAGCGCAACCAGCTTGGCGTCGATTGTGCCCATGTACAGTTTGCCTTCGGAGATGGCGACGCCGCGATTGTTGTTGCCGCAGCATACGGTGACGATCGGACCCAGCTTGTGCTTGTAGTGCCAGTATTCCTCGCCGGTCGCCGCGTCGATGGCGTAGACGTGATTGAACGAGGTGGTCAGAAACATCACGCCGTTATCGACGATCGGCGCGGTTTCCATCGACTCCAGCACCGCGGTCTGAAACACGAACGCGGGCTTGAGCCTCCCGACGTTCTCGGTGTTGAGCTGTTTGCCGGCATAGAACCGCGTCTGCTCGTAGCTACCGTTCGAATGCAGCCAGTTCTTGCTGTCCTTGCCGGCGCCGTCGAGCATCGCCTGCGTGATCGGAGCGAGCGCCGACGACATCGGACGCATGGTCGTCGTCGCCGCGCCAGGCGTTTCCTGCGCGCTGCAAGTCACCGCGAAGCCGAACGCCAACGTGGACGCGGCAGCCGCGGCCACCAGCCTAACAAACTGAGATGACATAGAATCCTCCTCCAGGGCTATTGTGTTGTTGTCCGCCCGCGAGCGCGCGATGTCGCTTCGCCCGGCGCCGGATCTATTCCGCAGAAATAACTTATAGTCGAAAATTCAAGCCAATGCAAACTTGTGGGCCACAAGGATGTCGCGCATAAGGCTAGGACGGCACGTAAGGCGAAACCAGCGCGCACCGCTGGTGAGCGGAGCGATGCGCAAGCTGCTTTTTTTCCTCGCTGCCTTTATCGCGACTGCGCTCGCCGCCTTGCCCTCAACACCGCACGCGCAGGAGCCAAGCCCAAACGTCCGGCTGCTTGCCGCTGCCCGTTCCGGCGACCCGCCGGGTGTCATCCGTGCGCTTGCCGATGGCGCTTCACCCAACGCCCGCAACCGTCTGGGCGAAACCGCACTGCTCATCGCGCTCAAGAACGACCGGCCCGACCTCGCCCGGCAAATGATCGGCGCGGGTACCGACGTCAACCTCGCTGCCGTGAACGGCATTACCCCGCTGATGGCGGCCGCGCACGGAGGTCATACCGACACCGCGCGCGCGCTTCTCGCCAAGGGCGCCGATATCGCAGCAGCCGATCGGCTGAAAAAGAACGCCATGACGTATGCCGCCGGCCAGGGCCGAACCGATATCGTGCTCCTGCTGCTGAACGCGGGAGTCGATCCCAACGCCGTATACGAGCATTCGCTGACCGCGTTGATGTGGGCTGCAGGCTATGGTCACAGCGACACGGTGCGGGCGCTGCTTGCGGTCGGCGCCCGCGCGGATCTCAGGGACGACCGCGGCAAGACTGCGCTCGACATTGCCCGCGACGGCAATTTTTCCGACACGGTAAAGCTGCTCGAGGCAGCGCCCAAGAGTTAGTTCCAGACGGCGAAAACCCGGGCACTGCCCGCGACCCAACGGCCCCTCTTGGATTCTCTCGCGTCGAGTTTCAGGTCAACTAGGGCTACGGACTTCGACGGGGCGGTCGCGCGAGCGTTCACCCCAGGGCCACATCCGCCACAGCAAACCGTCGCGCAGCGCCCACTGATGATAAAACGTCGCGACGATGTGAATGCCGATGGCGGCAACTAGCACCCAGTTGCTGATCAGGTGCAGAACGCTGCATGCGTCCTTGACTGCGGCATTCGCGCCCGCCCAGGCAGGAAGTACCCACCCGAAGAATTTCACCGGGTAGCCGCTCGTCGCCGATCCCAGGTAGCCGCTGAGCGCAGCGATGAACATCCCCGCATACAACAGAGCGTGGGTCGCGGTCGCCGCGCGCTCCTGCCAGAGTGGCAACGGCGGAAGCGGCGGCGGCCGATGCGTCACACGCCAGGCGAAGCGTGCGAACATGAGCAGCAGCGTCGCCAGACCGATGGATTTATGGAGGTTGTAGGCATCGGCTCGCGGACCGACAGGCTCTTTCGGAATCGCCTGCATCCACCATCCCAGAACGACCAGACCGACCATGGCCGCCGCGATCGTCCAATGCAGAACGATTACGGTCACCGGGTAGCGCCGCGTCGAGTCAGAACCTGGCATTCGCGCTCACTCCGACCAGGTAGTTGCGTCGCGCGGACGGTTCGAAGAAACGGCTGTTGACGTCGCCGACGATGACCGAGCCGGCGTAATCCCGGTCGCCGATATTGTTGACGCGCACGAATTCGCGCAGCGTCCAGGCCGCGGCGGCTTGTTCGAAGCCGGCGCGCAGATTGACGATCGCATAGCTCGGCGCGGTGTCGGTATTGCGATCGTTGACGTAGACCTTGCCCGCGTACTGTGCCTCGAACGCGGCGGAAAAACCAAACCAATCGGAGCGCGCCCACGCGAGCTCGATGTAGGCGTTCGACTGCGGCACGCCGGGCAGGCGCGAGCCGGCGGAAATCGGCAGCGGCGGCAAGCCGGTGGTGGCGTCGGACGCGAATTTCGCCGACAGCCGGGTGTACGACGCATAGCCGGAGAAGCCGTAGCCCAGATCGGCCTCCCACTGCGCCTCGATGCCGCGCCGGCGGGTCTTGCTCGCGTTCTTGTACGTGGTGCGGCCACCAGCCGCGGTGTCGATGACGATTTCGTCCGACGTAATCGTGGAGAAGACCGCGAGGTTCACTCGCTGCCGATTGAGCACGTAGGCCTTGAGTCCCGCTTCCGCCGAGCGGCTGATGGCAGGCCGCAAATCGAAGTTGAGACCAGTCCCGACGTTGCGGTAGGCAAGCTCGATGAACGTCGGGGTCTCGAAGCCCTCGCCCCAGTTGGCATAGACGTTGACGTCAGGCGCGGCATGCCACATCGCGCCGACGACCGGACTTAAGTGATGGAACGCCACGCGGCCGCTGTCGTCCGGATTCTGGTCGTTGATGAAGTGGTCGACGGAATCGAAGCGCACGTCGCTGTATCGAGCGCCGGCCAGGAACAAAAGCGCGCCAAGCGGTCTCCACTCCGCCTGTGCGTAGCCGTCGATGGCCTTGATGATGTCGTCCTCGTCGCGCCGCAGATCGCCCAGCGCCCCATTGTTGTTGATGAAGCCACGGCGGCGCTGATGTTGGCGGTCGTAGGCCACGCCCGCGGTCAGCCGCAGCGGGCCGCCGGCAACCTGCATGCGCTGCGTGACGCGGGCGTCGACACCGCCGAAATCGCCGTCGAGATCGGTGACACCGCCCGATGAGGTCGGCAACGTGCCAGCGAGCGCGAGGTACTGGCGGACAAGACGTCGGCCGCCGTATCCGGTCACGCGCAGCACGGTATCGGCGCCGAGCCGGCGCTCGAGCGCGGCGCCGCCCTGTTGCTGGTTCACCGTCTTGCGCGTATTGAAGAGCTCCGCCGATGGGTCCGCCTGGCGCGGATTCGCCTCCCATTGCGCGCGCGTGAGCCCCAACGGATCCTGCGCTTCGGGCTGATAGAGCGAATTCCCGATCAGCGTCATGCGGGTGTCCGCGTCGATGTCGAACCTCAGCTTCGCATTGACGAGGTCGCGCGAGGCCTCGCTGTGATCGCGATAGCCGTCGGTCGCGAAATGGTTGGCGGCGAGCACGTATCCCACGCCGCGCGCGACGCCCGAGGCCTTGGCGATCGCGTTGTACGTCGCATAGCTTCCGCCGACGACCTGTCCCTGCAGCTGTGCAGGATCAGCGCCGTCCTCGGTAAAGATGGAGATCACGCCGCCCGCCGCGTTCCCATATAGCGTCGAGAACGGTCCGCGCAGGACCTCGATCCGCTGCGCCGACACGAGGCTGAAGCTCCCCGTCTGACCCTGCCCGTCGGGCATGGTCGCCGGTATGCCGTCCTGATAGAGCCGGATGCCGCGGACGCCGAAGTTGGCCCGCGCGCCGAAACCGCGCAGCGAAACCTGCAGGTCTTGCGCGTAGTTCCAGCGGTTGGCGACGACGATGCCGGGAATGCGCGACAGCGCCTCGGAGAGATTGACCTGCAACTGGTTGCGCTGGATCTGGGCCGCATCGATGCTGTCGATGGCAACCGGCAAATCGAAGGCTCGCTCCTCGGTCCGCGTCGCAGTGACGACGAGCGGATCGATCCGCTGCGGAACCTGAGCCGCGGCGACGGCGCTCCAGCCTGCGGCGAACAAGACAAGCGCACGCATACGGTCGCGGCCCTCTTCGCAACGCTTGCTGCTCTCCATGTACATCGCTCCGATAGGCCCGCGCGCAAACTCGTGTAGCATAGCCGATCGTTCGCGCGGCTTCCAACTCGATGCAAGGAGGAGTGTCGTGTCCGGGTCGATTCGCTTCGCTGTTGCGCTTGGAGCTGCATGGGCCGCGACCGCCGCGGCGGCGCCATTCGCATACGTGCCCAATGAGGGCTCCGCGTCGATATCGGTCATCGACACTGCCACCGATCGCGTCACCGCGACACTCAAGCTCACCCAGAAGCCGCGTGGGATCGCGCTATCGCTGGACGGATCGCGGCTGTTCATCAGCGATCAGGCGGCGAACGCGCTCGTCGCGATCGATCTCGGCAAACGTGAGGTCGTGGCCACGACGCAGCTCGGCAACTCGCCCGAGGCGATCTATCTCTCCCCCGACGGCAAATGGCTGTCGGCTGCGATCGAGGAAGACGACCAGGTGCTGCTGATCGACGCGACGTCGGGCACGATCGCGCAACGCATCAAGATGCGCGGCAAGAATCCCGAGCACGCAGTGTTCAGCCCTGACGGCAAATGGCTCTACGTCAGCAGCGAGGAAGCCGACAGCGTCGACATCGTCGACCTGGCCAAGCGCGAAGTCGTCAAGTCAGTCAAGGTCGGCGACCGGCCGCGCGGCATCGGCTTCCTGCCCGACGGCAGCCGAGCGTATGTCGCCGCCGAGAACGCTGACACCATCAACGTTTTCGATGTCGCCCGCGGCGAGGTCATCGCGCGCATCAAGGCGGGCAGCCGTTCGAATGGCGTCACCGTCCATCCGAGCGGCAAACGCGTCTACGTAAGCTCGGGCGGCGAGGGAACGGTGCAGGTGATCGATACCGCGACCAACGCGATCATCGCCAAGATTCCCGTCGGCAGGCGGCCGTGGAACATGGCGATCACGCCCGACGGCCGCAAGCTCTACGTCGCCTGCGGCCGCTCCAACGCCGTCGCGGTGATCGACACCGACACTAATACCAAGATCGCGGATGTCCCGGTGGGCGAATTGCCGTGGGGCGTCGCGATCCGCTGAGTTGATCGATGTCCCTGACCCGCCGCGATTTCCTGAAGACCTTGGGAGGCGTTGCGCTCGGCGCGCTGCCTCCGAACGCCAGTCCCGATCATGCGGGCGCCGGAGCGACATCACCGCATGGCGACTGGTGTGGCAGCGGTGACCGAAGCCTGCCGCTGTTCGTTCCGGGCGAGCGCGGCTTCCTGGGGCGCCTTGTCCTCGACGACGAGACGCTGACGCTGCGCGCCGCAGCGCTCAAACCCGGCGACGACGCTCCGGCGGGGCTCTCGCAAGCTTATGTCGCAAGCTTTCGCGGGCGCGAGTACGTGAACCCGACGCTCGTGCTGCAAGCCGGACAGCGCGTGCGCGTGGAGCTCGTCAACGCCATCGGCGAAGCGACGATCGTGCACTGGCACGGACTTGCGGTCGACACGCGCAACGACGGTGCGGGTACGGTGCTCGCTGCGCCGGGCGAGCGCTACGCCTACGGTTTCGACCTGCGCAATCGCGGCGCGCTGTACTGGTACCACCCCCACCCGCACGGCCTGACGGCCGGCCAAGCCTACCGCGGCATGTTCGGCCTGCTCGAGATCGCCGACGCCGACGAGCAGAAGCTTCGCGGCGCGCTGGACCTCACGCCGGGCAAGACCGAAATTCCTCTCGTGCTGCAGGACCGGCGCAGCGGGCGCGATTACTCGGCCGGCGATGCCGAGCGCATGCACGGATTTCTCGGGGACAGCATATGCGTCAACGGCAGCGCATGCCCGTATCTCGATGTCTCCACGCGCGTCTATCGCTTCCGTGTGCTCAATGCGTCCAACGCCCGCACCTACCGTCTCGGCTGGAGGACGGCGTCGGGCAGGGCGCTGCCGTTCACGCTGATCGGCAACGACGGCGGCTTGCTACCGGCGCCGCGAATCTGCGGCGAGGCGTTTCTCGCTTCTGCCGAGCGCCTCGATCTCCTGCTCGACTTGAGCGATCTCACCGTCGGCGACACGCTGTTTCTCGACACGCGCGCGTTCGACCCGATGCACATGGAGATGGCTGGCAGTTCGGGAGTCGCAATCGATCATGCGGCGATGGGTCATACCGCCGCTGCTCCCGATCCGCATGCGAAACACGCGGCGCATGGCGGCGCACTCCCGGAAGGCGGCGCGCGCGCGATATTGCAATTGCGCGTGCGCGAAAAGATCGCCTCGATCGCGAAGCTACCCACGAAGCTGTCATCGCCCGCGCCGATCGATTTGTCGCACGCGAGCGAGCGTCCCCTGCGTCTCGGTTTCGCCAAAGGCCGCTGGCGGATCAACGATCGGGTGTTCGCGATGGGCGAGACGCCGATCGAGGTCGTGCGCGACACCGTCGAAACCTGGCTCATCCGCAACTATTTCAACAGCATGCCGCATGCAATGCACCTGCACGGCTTCAACTTCGAGGTGCTGGAGCGCCAGACCAGCCCGGACCCGATCGCGGCGCTCAAGGTGGACGATCGCGGGCGGCTCGCCACCGATCTCGGGCGCAAGGACACCGTGCTCGTCTGGCCCGGCGAGAGCGTGAAGATCGCGCTCGACTTCAGCTGTCCCTTCCCGGGCGAGCAAACCTATATGTTCCACTGCCACAATCTCGAGCACGAGGACGAGGGCATGATGCTCGGAGTCAAGCTGAGCTGATCCGCGGGCGGTGGCTGGGCGATAGTTGCTCGCCGTCGGCGATTTCGCGGGCGGAGCGGACTTCCTGCGCAGCAACGAAGTAATCGCGGCCACGCCGGGAATATTCAGCGCATTGCGCGAGGCGATCGCAGCGCTGTCGTGATCACCCGGCGAGCTCGATGAGCTGGCGATGCAGCGCGGCGGGGATTCCGACCCCCTCCTTCGCTGCTCTGGCTGCCAACGCGTGCCGCCGCTCGCCCGGCAGGCGTACTGCGGGATCTTCCGTCATCGCGGCGATCAAGGTTTCGATGCGTTCGTCGTAGACCGCGCGGCCGGAGAGCGCCCCGGGGTCGATCACCAGAAACGCCTGTCCCAGCCGCGGCCGATTGCCTTTGTCGACAAAGAACGATGTCGCCTCGAAGCCGATCGCGGCGCCGGTAAGCGCGGTCACCAACAGCTCGACGATGAGCGCGAGCATCGCGCCCTTGGCTCCGCCTAAGGGGAGCATGCTCCCTTCCAGACCCGCCTTGGGATCGGTCGTCGGGTTGCCGCCCTTGTCCAGCGCCCAGCCGAGCGGGATCGACTCGCCCTCTTTCGCGGCGATCATTAGTTTGCCGCGAGCCACTTCCGACAGCGACAGATCGATCAGCAAGGACGCCGCGTGCGGGCGCGGAAAGATCGCCGCGATCGGGTTGGTGCCGAAAATTGGACGGCTTCCACCTGCCGCGGGCATGGCAGCGGGAGAATTTCCGAATGCCATGCCCACGAGGCGTGCTGCGCCGACCCCCTCGAGATGATAGCCCGCCACGCCGAAATGGTGGCTGTTGGTCACTCCCGCGTACGCCACCCCCAGATCGCACGCGCGCCGGATCGCCTCGTGCACCGCAAACGCGCACGCCTCAAAGGCCAGTCCGGACGCGGCGTCGACCAGCACTGCGCCACCTTTCGTCGCCGCGATTTTCGGCCGCGCGGAGCCGTCGGCGCGGCCGTTCCTGAGGTGGACGGCGTACTGGGGAATGCGCGCGACGCCATGCGAGGAAAGTCCGTGCGCGTCCGCGTAGACGAGCGCCCTCGCAGTGGCCGCCGCCATATCGGGCTGGGCGCCGGCGCGCGCGAGCGCGCGGCGCGCGAGATCGTGCAATTGCTCGAGGCTGACTTGCTGCACGCCGCCCTTACCGATTGGCTCCGGTCCCGTCCAGCGCCGCCGCGACCTTCTCGGCGATCAACATCGACACCCGGGCGTTCGACTCACGCGTTACCCCGGCGATATGCGGGGTCAGGATCAGATGGCGACACCCGGCCAGCGGCGAACCGGCGGGCAAGGGCTCGGTCTCGAAGACGTCGAGCGCGGCGCCGCCGAGGTGCCCGGCATTGAGCGCGGTCGCCAGTGCGCCTTCGTCGACGACGCCGCCGCGCGCGGTGTTGACGAGGATCGCTCCGTGCTTCATCAACGCGAGTTTTCCGGCATCCATGAGCTTGTGCGTCGCGGGCGTCAATGGAACGTGGAGTGAGACGACGTCGGCGTCGCGGAGCAGATCGTCGAAGCGCCGCGGAGTAGTCAGCTGCTCGGCCCAAACGGTCGAGGTCGCGGGAATCTTGGCGTCGAAGGCGATGACGGGCATCCCGAGGGCGCGACCGAGCCGCGCCGTCTCCCGGCCGATGCTGCCGAAGCCGACGACGCCCAGCGTCTTGCCGGCGAGCTCGCGGCCGTTGGCGAAAGACCCGCGCGGCCATTCTCCCGCAGCCACCGCGGGTGTGCTGGCATAGGCGCCGCGCAGCAGAATCATCGCTGTGCCGACGACATATTCGGCGACGGCGAGCGCATTGGCGCCTGTCGCCGGGATGACCTCGATGCCGCGCGCTTCGCAGGCAGGAAGATCGATGTTGTCCAGGCCGACGCCCAGCCGGCCGACGATGCGCAGCTTGCCTGCGGCGGCGATGAGCTCGACATCGACCCGCGTCTTGTTGCGCACGATCAGCGCATCCGCGTCGGCGACCGCGCGGAGCAGCTCCTCACGCCGGGCGACGAGTTCCGCATCGTAGGTCGTGACGAACCGCCGCTGCAGCGAGGCGACAGCAGCCTCGTCCATGAATTCGGCGATGAGGACGTGCATGGTCGCGCCGATCATCGCATGACGCCTAAGTCAGCTCTGCATGCCCCAACGGCGCACGGTACGAGTTTCGACGCTGCGAAAGATCACGTTTTCGACCAGAAGCCCGATGACGATCACGGTCAGAAGCCCGGCGAACACGCTGGGAATCTCGAGCTGATTCTTGTTCTCGTAGATGAACCAGCCCAAGCCCCCGGAGCCCGAGGAGACGCCGAAGACGAGTTCCGCGGCGATCAATGTCCGCCACGCGAACGCCCAGCCGATCTTGAATCCGGTAAGGATGCTGGGAAACGCCGCCGGAATCAGGATTTTTCCGACATAGGCCAGTCCGCGCAGGCCGTAGTTGCGGCCGACCATGCGCAGCGTGTTCGACACCGCCAGGAAGCCGGAGTGCGTGTTGAGCGCGACCGCCCACAGCACCGAATGGATCAGCACGAATACGATGCTGCCCGCGCCGAGTCCGAACCAGATCAGCGCCAGCGGCAAGAGCGCGATCGCCGGCAAGGGGTTGAACATCGCCGTCAGCGTTTCCAGAAAATCCGTCCCGACTCGCGAGGTGATGGCGACGACGGTCAGAAGCGCCGCGAGCGCGATGCCCGCAGCGTAGCCGACCAGGAGCACCTTGATCGAGGTCCACGCCTTGAGGAGCAGCGTGCCGTGAACGAAGCCGTCCACGAAGGCCTCGACCGTCGCGCCGAAGGTCGGAAACAGCAATGGATTGTTCAGCCATCGCGCATAGAGCTCCCATGCCGCTGCAAGGGCGACCAGAATCACCAGCTTGCGCACGATCGTGACGTTGTACACCCTCTCCCAGGCGGAGAGCGGCTTCACGATAACGCCGAACTGCGCCGCGTCCACGGGCTGGCGATAGACGTCTTCCCGGATCAAAGCAGAGTCAGACATGCGTGGCTTCCTCCTCGCCCTCGACCGCGTCGGCAAAGAGCATGGCGTGAATCTTTCGCTCGAGCGCCTGCGCCTGGCCGGGATCGCCGTGTCCGCGCGGCAGGCTGTTGATCTCGGCCTTTACCTGGCCGGGATGCGGCGACAGCAACAGTATGCGGCTGCCGATGGTGATCGCCTCGGCAATGGAATGAGTCACGAACAACACCGTGAAATGCGTATCGTCCCACAGCTGCAGCAGCTCATCCTGCATCTTGCGCCGCGTCAACGCGTCGAGCGCGGCAAACGGTTCGTCCATCAGCAGGACGTCGGGCTCCATCGCCATGCCGCGGGCGATCGCGACCCGCTGCTTCATGCCTCCGGAAAGCGTATGCGGAAAGTTGTCGGCGAACTTGGCGAGGTTGACCTTGGCGATGTATTCGAGCGCCTTTTCCTCCGCGGCTTTGGCCCCGAGCCTGCCGCTGGCGGTCAATGCAAACGTGACGTTCTCCTTGACCGTTTTCCAGGGCAGAAGCTGATCGAACTCCTGGAACACCATCATCCGGTCCGGCCCTGGACGCGTGACGACCTCTCCTTTCAACCGGATTTCGCCTTCGACCGGATTCATGTAGCCGCCTACGGCCTTCAACAGCGTCGACTTCCCGCAGCCGGAGGGACCGAGCAGGATGAAACGATCCGCGGCGAATACCTGAAAATCGACGCGATAGGTCGCGGTGACCAGATAATCGCGCGTCTTGTATTGCAACGTAACGCCCCTGACCTCGAGGATCGGCGCCGCACTCCCTGCCATGATTCCTCCTCCGTATCGAGCGCTCTGCGCCGGTTCGGCTTGCCGGTGGCCACTCAGACCTGCCACGGCAGCCGATCGAGATCGACATTGCCGCCGCTCAAGATGATGCCGACCGCAGCGTCATGCACGTCGAGCGTGCCCTCAAGCAGGCAGGCGAGTGGCACGGCCGCCGATGGCTCGATGATGATTTTCATGCGCTCCCAGGTCATGCGCATCGCCCGAACGATCCCCGCCTCGCTCGCCGTTCCGATCGCGTCCACTCCGGCGCGAATCGCCGCGAGGGTGCGCGGCGACAGCGTCGTGCGCAAGCCGTCTGCGATGGTCGTCGATGCGGCCAAGGGCTCGATTTTTCCCGAGCGGAAGCTGCGCGCGGCGTCGTCGGCATTGGCCGGTTCCGCCCCGAAGACCCTGATCGAACGGTCGAGCGACTTGACCGCTATCGAGCTGCCGGAAAGAAGTCCACCGCCCCCGACCGGCGCGATCACGACGTCGAGCTCGGGCGATGCATCGATGAGCTCGAGTGCGGCAGTGCCCTGCCCTGCGATCACCCGCGCGTCGTCGAAAGGATGCACGAGCGTTGCACCCGTTTCGCGCTGCACTTCGGCACAAGCCGTTTCGCGCGCCGCAACCGTAGGTGCGCAGAAACGAATGCTTGCACCGCGACGGCGGATATTGTCCTGTTTGACCTTTGCGGAGTTCTCGGGCATCACTACGTACGCAGGGATGCCACGTCGCTGCGCGGCGTACGCCAGCGCGGCACCGTGGTTGCCCGACGAATGCGTCACCACGCCGCGCCGCGCCTCGGCATCGGAGAGCGAAAACACGGCGTTGGTCGCGCCGCGCGCCTTGAAGGCGCCGGTTCGCTGCAGGTTCTCGGCCTTGAAGAAAAGCCGCGCGCCGACCTCGGCGTCGAGCGACCGGCAGGACAGCAGCGGCGTGCAGTGCACGTAGGGCGCGATCCGCGCCTGCGCCGTGCGAATCGCCTCGAGATCGGGCAGCGCAAGCGCGCCTGCGGCGGATCCGGCTTCCGGCATCAGAGGTGCCTTAACTCCCCGGGAGCGCGTGGACTTCAGGAAAGAACAGATCCTTCCACGAATCGGGCTTGGTCTTGATGGTTCCGGTCTTGAGCATGAAATCGACGTATTTCATCACGTTCTGCGGCGTGGTCGTGAACACGATGGCCGGGTCGTTCAGCATCGCCAGAATGTCCTGAACCGTGTCCTTGTCTTTGGATATCCTCAGATAAGCCTCGGCGGCCGCCTTGCGGTCGGAGTTGATCTCGCCGATCGCTTCCTCGAGCGCCTTGACGAACGCGCCGTAAATGCGCGGGTTCTCGGCGCGGAACTTCGACGTCGTCGACACGAGGTTGAACGTTGCAGGGCCGCCCAGAACTTCGTAGGAGTTCAGCACCGTATGGATCGCCGGGTTTTTGAGCTGCTGGTACTGGAACGGCGGCGAGCCGAAGTGCGCCGTGATTTCGGACTGCCCCGAGAGCAGGGCCACCTGGGCATCGGGGTGCGAAAGAGTCACGGTAAGCGCGTCGAGCTTGTTTTGCTGGCCCTCGCCGAACGCTTTTTCCGCAGCCATCTGCAGCGTCACCGCCTGGATCGACACCTTGACTGCCGGCAGAGCGATCCTGTCTCTGTCGGTAAAATCCTTTATGGTTTTCACGGCCGGATTGCGCGTATTGAGCAACAGCGGCATCGAGTTGAGCGCGGCAACCGCCTTGACGTCGAGATTGCCCTTGGTGCGCGACCACAGCGTCACCAGCGGGCCAACCCCGCCCGACGCGAATTGCAGGCTGTTCGACAGCAGCGCGTCGTTCATCACGTTGCCGCCGGCAAACTTCGCCCAGCCGACTTGGAGATCCGGAATGCCATTGGCCCGGGCGTGCTTCTCGATGAGCTTTTTCTCTTCCATGAGCATCAGCGGCAGATAGCCGATACCGTACTGCTGTGCGACCTTGATCTCGGTCAGCTCGGCTCGCGCATGCACCGCTACCATGCCGAGCGTAGTGGCGATGAGCACGGCGATCCACGCCGGCAGCCGGCGCGCGAAGAGTTTCCACATGACTTTCCTTCAGGGGCTTACGGCGAGATCTCGATTATAGAGGGCGACGAGCACCCGCGTAATCCGTTGCACGGCCGCTGTCCGACGCTCCGCCGCCGCTCAGGCGCTTTCGTAGAGCCGTGTCAGCACGAACTCGCGATGTCCGAGCGCCTCCGCCGCAGTCAGCCGCCCGTTCGCGGTACGAAACATCATGTCGATAAGCCTGTCACCGGCCTGGTCCATCGTGATCTCGCGCTGCAGCAGGCCGGAGGTGTCCACATCGACGTGCTCGCTCATCGTGCGCACCGTGCGGGGATTGGCGCAGATCTTGATCACGGGCAGGATCGGATTGCCGATGACGTTGCCTTGCCCGGTGGGAAAGAAATGGACCACGAAGCCCGCGGCGGCGCATAGCGTCACCATTTCGGCGGCGGCGGACGAGCTGTCCATGAACCACAGTCCCGGGTGCGTCGGCATCTCGGCCTTGTCGAGCACGCCGTCGACGACGCACTTCTTGCCGATCTTCTGGATATTGCCGAGCGCCTTTTCCTCGATCGTGGTGAGTCCCCCCGCGATGTTGCCCTTGGTCGGCTGCGAGTCGACCAGGTCGCTCGTCTTGTGCTGGTTGATCACATCCTGGTAACGGTCGAACACGCGCATGAAGTCGGCGCGCACCTTGTCGTCGCGGCAGCGCGCGGCGACGATCTGCTCACCGCCGGTCAGCTCGGTGGTCTCGCCGAAGACGAGCGTGCAACCCACGTCGTAGAGCTTATCGAACGCGTTGCCCACGGTCGGGTTGGAGCCACAGCCGGAAGTCGTGTCCGATTCCCCGCACTTGCACGACACCCAGAGATCTTCGAGCGCGCATTCGACGCGCTGCTGCTCGCTCGCGTATTGCAGATACTCCTTGGCGAGCTTCGAGGCGCGCATGATGGTGTCATGGTCGCCATGCAGCTCGATGCCGAAGCCGGTGACCGGCTTGCCGGTCGCGGCGATCCCGTCGACGACGCGCTTGGTCCAGCTCTCCTCGATGCCTATGACGACGACCGCTGCGACGTTCGGGTTGGAGCCGGCGCCGATCAGCGTGCGGAAATACAGGTCGAGGTCGGCGCCGAACTGAAGCCGCCCGTACGGGTGCGGAATCGCCAGCGTTCCCTTGACGTTGTTGGCGACCGCCTCTGCGGCGGTATTCGACAGGTCGTCCACAGGGAGGATGATGACGTGATTGCGCACGCCGACGCGGCCGTTGTCGCGACGGTAACCGTGAAATTTTGTTTGCATGGACAAGCCTCTTCGAAAGGTACTGATCAGCGCAGGCGACGCTCGTCACCAACGCTTGGTCTTGATGTTGTGCACATGTGCATGTTGCCCCGTTTTGATCGGAGCCACGACTTTGCCGATGTCCACGCCGTACTTGATGACGGTGTCGCCGACATTCATATCCTTGAGAGCAACCTTGTGTCCCAGCGGGATGTCCTGAATGCAGGGCAAGTCGATGGTGCGGTTCTCGTCGAGGATCAGCCCGGTCAACGTCTGCCCGGCCTTGACGCCCTCGACGACGACGACGGCAACCGAATCCTTGGGATCGTGTAGAACACAGTGAATCACGCGCTTCTCTCCTGTCCGACCTGGCTGTTGCCGATTAAAGGATGGTATCGCGGCGCTTCGGCCCCGAGCAACTATGCCGGGCGATGCGACGAAGCATCGCTGCCGAACATGATATTCTTAGAAGTCAAACTCGGATTGCACCACCGGCGCGAAGTAGCGCCGATGTACCGCACAGGGGCCGTGCTGGCGCAAGGCCGCCAGATGCTCCGGAGTGGCGTAACCCTTGTGCCGCGCGAAGCCGTAGACGGGGTAATCGCGGTCCAGTGCCACCAGCAGCGCGTCGCGCGCAGTCTTGGCCAGAATCGATGCGGCGGCGATCGCTGCGATTATCCGGTCCCCGTCGACGATCGCTCGTGCCGGATATTCGATCGCGGGGCAGTGCAGGCCATCGACCCACACGACTTCCGGTCGCTTCCCGAGGCGCTCGATCGCGCGCTGCATCGCGAGCAGCGTGGCCTGCAGGATGTTCAGCGTGTCGATCTCGGCGACACCGCTTTCGGCGACGGCCCACGCGACGGCACGCATGCGGATCACGACCGCAAGCTTCTCGCGCACCGGCGGAGTGAGAAGCTTGGAATCGCGCAGGCCGCGAATGCGCCGTTCGGGATCGAGAATCACTGCCGCGGCAACCACGGGCCCCGCCAGCGGTCCCCTGCCTGCCTCGTCGACGCCGGCGATCAGCATAGGTCGCTTACGCCTGCAAGTCGCAGCTCGGTTGCGACCGCATCCGCGGCAATGGTCGCCGTATCGGCGGCAAGCGAGCGTGCCATCGCGGCGAACAGCGCCTCGAGACGGCGCCGAACGATCGTGTCGTCGTAGAGATTGAGCGCGGCGCGGGCCAGATTCGCCGCCGTCGCTTCGGTCTGCAGAAATTCCGGGACCACAAAACGCCCGGCGAGCACGTTGGGCAGCCCGACATAAGGCAGCAGCAGCTTGCGCGCGACGATACGCGCAGTCAGCGGGTTTACCCGGTAGAAGATCAGATGCGGGCAGCGCGCCAGCGCGGCCTCGAGTGTTGCGGTTCCCGACGCGACGATACCGACATCAGCCGCTCGCAGCGCCTGGTCGGCATGGCCGTAGAGGATGGTCAGCGGCAAGGTTTCGAGCTGCAGGCGGTGGAGAACCGCTTCAAAATACTCGCGCGTCTCCCGGCTGACCAGCGGCACCAGAAACTTCGCCGCCGGCTGCGCCTCGAGGATTTCCGCGGCGGCTGTCAGCACGAGCTCGCTGTGCATTTCGAGCTCGGACACGCGGCTTCCGGGCAGGAGCGCGAAGGCGGGCTCTCTCGCCTCGAGCTTGAGGATGTCGCGCGTCTCTCGCCGGCTCGTCGCGGTAGCAGCCTCCGCCGCCAGTGGATGGCCGACGAAAGTGACCGGCAGACCTGCCGCCGCGTACAACGGCGGCTCGAAGGGGAATAGCGCCAGCAACCGGTCGGCCGAACGCGCGATCGCATCGATGCGCTCGCGTCGCCATGCCCAGACGGACGGACTCACGTAATGGATCGTGCGCACGCCTCGCCGCTTGAGCGCGGCTTCCAGGCCGAGATTGAAGTCCGGCGCGTCGACGCCGATGAACAACGTCGCCCTCGCGGCCAGCAGGCGCCGCCGGACATCGCGCCGGACGAGGACCAGCGCCGGAAGTTCACCGAGGACCTCGGCGTAGCCTCTCAAAGCAAGCCGCGACATCGGGTACCAGGCCTCGCATCCTGCGGCCTCCATGCGCGGGCCGGCGATTCCGGCGAAGCGCACGGTCGGTATCCGTGCCCGCACAGCGCGGACAAGCTCGGCGCCGAGCGCGTCGCCCGACGCTTCGCCGGCGACGATGCCGATCGTCATCCCTTCGCCCCCCTGGCGCATCGACGGAATTTAGCAGCCTACGGTCAACGGATAATCCCGCGTCCCGGCGTCTCCAGAAATTCGGCCATGATACCGAGCGCCGGCACCTTGCTGGCCTCGGCGGCAATCGCCGCTCGGGCTTCGTCGAGCGACAGCTTGTTGCGATACAGCGCCTTGTACGCCCGGCGGACGGCGGCGATATCGCTTGCTGCGAATCCGCGCCGGCGCAGGCCCTCGCTGTTGGTGCCGTGGGGTTTCGCCGGATACCCGGACGCGGTGACGAACGGCGGCACGTCCTGCAGCACGATCGACCCCGCGGCGACCATGGCGTGCGCGCCGACGCGGCAGAACTGGTGCACGCCGACGAATCCTCCCAGCACAGCGTGATCGCCGATGATGACGTGGCCGGCAAGCTGCGCATTGTTCGAAAAAGTCGTGTCGTTGCCGATGACGCAATCGTGTGCGATGTGCGCGTAGGCCAACAGCCAGTTGCGGTCACCGATCGACGTGGTGCCCCGGTCCAGCGCGGTGCCGGCGTGAATGGTCACGAACTCGCGGATGACGTTGTCGTCGCCGATCTCGGTCGCAGTGGCTTCGCCGCCGTATTTGCGGTCCTGCGGAATCTCGCCGACCGAAGCGAATTGGAAGATGCGATTGCCGCGGCCGATGCGCGTGCGGCCCGCAATCACGACGTGGCTCGCGATCGTCGTTCCGGCGCCAACTTCCACTTCGGAGCCGATCACCGCGAACGGGCCGACCTGCACGTCCGGCGCGAGACGGGCGCCGGCGGCCACCACCGCCGTGGAATGGACGCTCGCCATGCTCGAGCTACGCCTGCACGTCGCGCACGGCCGCCATGAGCTGCGCCTCCGCGACGAGCTCGCCGCCGACACTCGCCTTGGCCGCGAACTTGAACACGCTGCGCACGACGTTGAGCTCTATCGACTCGAGGACGAGCTGGTCGCCGGGAAACACCGGCCGCTTGAAGCGCGCATCGTCGATGCCGGCGAAGAACAGAAGCGATTTGGCGTCGTGGCATTCACCGCGCGTCACGTAGGCGAGGATCGCCGACACCTGCGCCATCGCCTCGATGACGAGCACGCCCGGCATCACCGGGTAGCCGGGAAAATGACCCTGGAAAAAAGGCTCGTTCAGCGTCACGTTCTTGACGGCCTTGATGCGTTGCCCCACTTCGCACTCGAGTACGCGGTCGACCAGCAGGAACGGATACCGATGCGGCAGGAGCCGCATGATCTCGTTGATATCCATGGTCGGCACGATCACGTCTCCTTGTCGTTTTGCGCACGCTCCAGCGCGCGCAACCGCTCGAGTATCGAGCGCAGTCGCCGCGTGGCCGCCGCCACGCGCCTCCACTCTCGGTGCGGCAAGGCGGGGAACGTCCCCGTATAGACGCCAGGCGAATGGATCGAGTCGAACACCCCGGTTGCCGCGGAAATGACGGTGCCGTCGGGAATCTCGAGGTGTCCGCTGATCATTGCCGCGCCGCCGATCTTGCAATTACGGCCGATCGTCGTGCTGCCCGCGATGCCGACGCAGCCCGCGATCGCCGTGTGCGCTCCGATGTGGCAATTGTGGCCGATCTGGATCTGGTTATCGAGCTTGACGTCGTCGTCGATCACCGTATCGCCGATTGCGCCGCGATCGATGGTCGTGTTGGCGCCGATCTCGACGTCGGCGCCGACGACCACGCGGCCGAGCTGCGGGATCTTGAGCCACCGCCCGTCCTGTTCCGCGATGCCGAAGCCGTCCGCGCCGATGACCGCTCCGCTGTGCACGATGGTGCGTGGCCCGATGGACGAGCGCGGGTAAACGACGACGCGAGGATGCAGTAGACAGTCGTCACCGACGGTGCAGTCCTCACCGACCACCGTTCCGGCGCTCACCTCCACACGCTCGCCGACGCTCGTGCGCTCGCCGATGACGGCGTGCGCGCCGATCGCCGCGCTCTCCGCCACGCGCGCGCTGCCCGCGACGACCGCGGACGGGTGAATTCCCGGGAGAGGCGCCCGCGCCGGGTGCAGTATGGCGGCGACCCGCGCGTAGGCCGCATACGGATTCGTCGTGACGAGCTTGGGCAGGGCCGTGGCTTGCGCGTCGCCCGGCGCGACGATCACCGCGCTCGCGCGCGTTCCCGCCAGGCGGCCGCGATACTTCGGATTGGAGAGGAATGCGATGGCGCCCTCGCCCGCGGAATCGAGCGTGGCGACCCGGTCGATGACGACGTCGCCATCGCCGGCGAGCTCGGCGCCGCAGCGCTCGGCGAGCTGGCGCAGGGGAATCCCGACGGCGTCTGGTGAGCCCATGCGCCTAAGGAACCTCTGAAGCGCCGCGCTGCCGAAAGTTGCTCGCCTACTTGTCGGCGAGCGCCTTGATCACTTTTTCGGTGATGTCGATTCGCGTGCTAGCGAACACCACCGGATCCTGCAAAATCAGGTCGAACTTCTCGGCCTCGGCAATCTGCTGAATGACCTTGTTGGCGCGCTCCTGCACCGAGCCCAGTTCTTCGTTGCGACGCAGGTTCAAGTCCTCGCGGAACTCGCGCTGCAGGCGCTGCAGGTCGCGGCTCATGTTGGCAAGATCGCGCTCCTTGTTGCGACGATCGCTCTCGGCCATGGTGACGCCGTCCTTCTCGAGCAGTGCCTGGAGATCGCGCACCTGTTTGGAGAGTTTCTGGATGTCGGCGTCGCGGCCGGCAAATTCCTTCTCCAGCTTCTGCTGCGCGCGCTTCGCCGGCGTGGCTTCGCGGAACAGCCGCTCGGTGTTGACGAACCCGATCTTGTACTCGCCGCCCTGAGCGAACGCCAGGGTAGCGGCCAGCGCCAGGACCAGCGCGCCAGCGGTCAGCGTCATCGATTGCCTCATGCCATGTTTCTCCTGCTGCGAGGCCGTGAACACCGGCCTCTCAAAACACCGTCCCCACCTGGAACTGGAAATGCTGCACACGATCACCGACCTTCTTGTTCAGCGGGTAGCCGTAACTGAACTTGAGCGGTCCGACCGGAGAGTTCCATGCCAAGCCCACGCCCGCCGAATACCGGAACGACTCGAGCTGCGGCTGCGAACCATTGTCATAGATCTGCCCGGCATCGGTGAACACCGACAGCCGGACCGATTGATCGGTTGCCTTGGCGCCCGGCAATGGAAAGAACAATTCGGCGTTGCCGATGATCTTGCGACGGCCGCCGATCGTGTTGCCCTGGTTATCCTGCGGACCGAGCGACGCCGTATCGTAACCGCGTACCGAACCCACGCCACCCGCATAATACGCCTTGAAGAACGGAAGGGGCTTGTCGCCGATGCCGCCGCCATAGCCGACATCGCCGCGGAGCATCCAGACGATATTCGCCGGCAGCGGAGTGAACCACTGAATCAGATAGTTCAGCTTGTAGTACGACAGGTCGCCGACCGGCAGGCCCCATTCTAGCAGCGTGCTTTGCAACAAGCCCCGGGTGGGGAAGAGAATGCTGTCGCGCGTGTCGCGCGACCAGCCTGTACTCACGATGTAACTGTTCGTGGACGAGCCGAACTTGGTGACAAAGGCGCGATAGATCGGTGGGCTGGAGTCGACCAGCGACAGATTGGTGTGCTCGTAACGCAGGGCGAAGACCACGCTGTCGGTTTCGGTCACAGGCACGCCGAATCCGACCGCACCACCCAGGGTCCTCGAAGAATATTGCGCGATCGGCAGCGACGAAGAGTCGACACTCTTGTCGTAGACTTCGATCGACCGCCCAATACCGTCGGCGGTCCAATACGGCTCGCTGTAGCTCACGGCGATCGTGCGATTGATGCGGCTCGTATTGACCGCCGCTGTCAGCGCGTTGCCGGTGCCGAACACGTTGTTCTGCGAGACCGAGCCCGAGAGGACCAAACCGTCGGCGCTGGAGTAACCGACCCCCGCAAGCAGGTTGCCGGTCGCCTTTTCGGTCACCGTCACGTCGAGATCGACCTGGTCGGGACTGCCCGGCACGGCAGGCGTCTCCACGTTCACGTCTTCGAAGAAGTTGAGCCGCGTGATGCGCACCTTGGAACGCTCGATACGCGTCGCATCGTACCAGGCACCCTCGAGCTGGCGCAGTTCACGCCGAATCACCTCGTCGCGGGTCCTCGCGTTGCCGCTGATGTTGATCTTGCGGATGTAGACGCGGCGACCCGGGTCGACGAAGAACGTGAATGAAGCCATCCGTTTCTCGCGGTCGATCTCGGGGACGGCGTTGACATTGGCGAAGGCATATCCGTCGCTGCCGAGGCGGTCAGACAGCGCCTTCGCGGACTGCGTGAGCTTTTCGCGCGAATACACGTCGCCGGAATTGACGAGGATCAGGCGCATCAGCTCGGGCTCGGGCAGCAGCAGCTCACCGGCAAGCCGGACATCGCCGATGGTGTACTTCGGGCCCTCGGTGATGTTGACCGTGATGTAGATCTGCTCCTTGTCCGGCGTGATCGAGACCTGGGTCGAATCGACCTGAAACTCGAGGTAACCGCGGTTGGTGTAATAGCTGCGCAACGTCTCCAGGTCGGCGCCCAGTTTCTGCTTCGAGTATTGGTCGTTCTTGGTGTACCAGGTGAACCAGCCCGACGTCGAGAGCTGCATTTCCTTGATCAGCGTACTCTCGGGAAACGCCTGGGCGCCAACGATGTTGATATTGGCGATCTTCGCGACATCGCCCTCCTCGACCGTGAAGTTCACCGCGACGCGATTGCGTTCCTGCGGCGTCACCGTGGTCGTGACTTGCATCGCGTAATAACCGCGATTGATGTACTGGCGCTTGAATTCCTGTTCCGCCCGGTCGAGCGCCGAGCGGTCGAAGATGCGCGACTCGACGACGCCGATATCCTTTAGCGCCTTGCGCAGCGTGTCCTTGTCGAATTCCTTGGTGCCGACGATGTCGATCTGGCTGATCGTCGGCCGCTCCTGGACGATGACGACCAGCACGCCACCCTCGACTTCGAGTCGCACATCGCGGAAAAAACCCGTCGCGTACAGCGCCTTTACCGCGGCGGAAGCTTTTTCGTCATCGACCCGGTCGCCGACTTTGATCGGCAGGTAGTTGAACACGGTCCCGGCGTCGGTACGCTGCACGCCTTCGACACGAATGTCCCTGACGGTGAACGGCTCGAATGCCAGCGCCGCGGGCGCGAGCCGCGCGGACAGCAATACCACGAGCAATGCGAACCACGCCCTGATCCTGCCGGAGGCACGCGGCGCGACAGCCCGCGCGCCCTGGCGGGCATCAAAGGAAGCGGGAAAGATCATTGAAAAGCGCCAAAGCCATCAACAGGGCCAGCACGGCCATGCCGATGCGCTGGCCGACCTCGAGGACGCGGTCGGAAACGGGACTGCCTTTGAAAATCTCGACCAGATAATACAGCAAGTGTCCGCCATCGAGTAAGGGCACGGGCAGCAGGTTGAGCACGCCGAGGCTGATGCTGATGAGCGCGAGGTAGCCGATGAAAGTAAGCACACCGGCCTGCGCAGACTGCCCCGCGAAATCGGCCATTGTGAGCGGACCGCTGATGTTCTTGATCGACGCGCTGCCGGTAAGAATGCGGCCGAGCATCTTCACCGTGAATATCGACAGCTCCCACGTCTTGGCCGCTCCCTCCACGAACGCCTCCGCGGGCGCGTAGCGCAAAGTCACAGCCAGGTTCGCAGCCGTCGCCGGATCGATGGCGAGCCTCATGCCCGCAACGCCGATCGTGCGCCCGTTCTGCTCGGTCGATTCGGGCACGAGCGCGGCATCGTACTCGCGGCCGTCGCGGCGCACGGTGAAGCGCAACCGCGTGCCCGGATGCGCGTTGGTTATCGCGGCGACATCGGCCGGCGAGCGCATGGTCTGACCATCGATCGCAACGATGGTATCGCCCTCCCGCAAGCCTGCCACGTGCGCGGGCTTGCCGGGCAGCACCTCATGCACTCGCGGTGCGCCCAGGTCGATTTTCAGGCCCAGCGCAGCCATGAAGTTGCCTTCCCAATCAGCGGACGCCAGCGAAACTAGCGGCAGCGGATGCGTGGCGCGCGTGCCGTCCGGCCGTTCGACCGAGAGCACCGCGCGATCTCCGCCCGACAGACGCAACAGCCGCCAGCGCAAGTCCTGCCACGAGCGCACGGGCTCGCCATCGACGGCGTTCACGACATCGCCCGCGGCCAGACCGGCAACCGCTGCGGGGGAACCGGCCGGAGGCGACGCAAGCACTGCGCGTTGTCCCGGGATGCCCGCCATGTACGTGCCCGCGAAGAGCAAAACCGCGAGCAGCAGATTGGCGAGCGGCCCGGCGGCGACGATTGCGATCCGCTTCCACACGTTCTGGCGATTGAACGCGCGCGGCCGGTCCGCGGGAGCGACGTCGCCCTCGCGCTCGTCGACCATCTTGACGTAACCGCCGAGCGGAACGGCCGAGATCGCCCACTCCGTGGCATCGCGGCCGACCCGCCGCGACCAGACAACGCGACCGAAGCCTATCGAGAAGCGCAGCACCTTGACGCCGGCGAGCCGCGCGACGACGTAGTGACCAAGCTCGTGAAACGTGATCAGAACGCCGAGCGTAACGGCGAAGGCAAGAATTTTTTGCGCGACATCGATCATGTGGTCAGGGCCTGCCGGCCGAGCAGCTGTCGGGCCATCGCGCGACCCGCGCGATCGGCCTCGAGCGCGTCGGCAAGCGAAGCGACGGGGCTCGCCGGCAGCCGCGCGAGCGCCTCGGCGCACACGTCGGCAATGTCGAGGAAACCGATCCCGCGCTCGAGGAAAGCTGCGACCGCTTCCTCGTTCGCCGCGCTGAGCATCGCCGGTGCGCTGCCGCCGGCGACGAGTGCGGCGCACGCGAGCCCGAGGCAGGGAAAACGCGCCGCTTCGGGGACGGCGAAATGGAGTGCGCCGATCTGCGCCAGGTCGAGCGGCGTCACGCCCGCTGCGATGCGCTCCGGCCAAGCGAGCGCCTGCGCGATCGGCGTGCGCATGTCGGGATTGCCGAGCTGCGCCAGCACGGAGCCGTCGACGTATTCGACCAGCGAGTGGACGATGCTCTCGGGATGGATGACGACTTCAATCTGCTCGCGCGCGGCGCCGAAAAGCCAGTGCGCTTCGATGACTTCGAGGCCCTTGTTCATCATCGTCGCCGAATCGACCGAGATCTTGCGCCCCATGCGCCAGCGCGGATGGGCACAGGCCTGCTCCGGCGTAACGCCGGCAAGCTCGCCGAATGGCGTGACGCGGAATGGACCACCGGAGGCGGTGAGCAGGATCCGCCGCACGCCGCCCTTTTCAGGCGTGCCCGTGTAGCCGGCCGGCAAACACTGGAAGATCGCGTTGTGTTCGCTGTCGATCGGCAGAAGCGTAGCACCGGCTTCCCGAACGGCCGCCATGAATATGCCGCCCGCGAGCACCAACGTCTCCTTGTTGGCGAGCAGAATGCGCTTGCCTGCGCACGCCGCTGCCATCGTCGGAGCGAGGCCCGCACCGCCCACGATGGCGGCGACGACGGTATCGACCTCCGGCAGCGACGCGGCTTCGCACAAGCCCTCGGCGCCGGAAAGCACGCGCGTCGGCAGTCCCTCCCGGTGCACCGCCAATGCCAGCTCGCGCGCCGCATCCCGATCCAGTAACGCGGCACACGGCGGCCGGAAACGGACGACCATTTCCAGCAACCGCTGCCACTGCCGATTCGCCGCGAGCGCGGTCACAGTGAATCGCTCCGGGTGCCGCGCGACGACATCCAGCGTCGATGCGCCGATCGATCCGGTCGCGCCGAGGATCGCTATCTTGCGTGCAGAGTCCGCCACGGTCTTCATCGGATCGCGTACTGCGCGATGAGTGCGGCCGCCGGCATCGCCGCGAGCTGCGCGTCGATCCGGTCGAGCACGCCGCCATGGCCCGGAAGGATGCGCCCGCTGTCCTTGACGCCGCGCTGCCGCTTCAACTGCGATTCGAACAAGTCTCCCACGATCGACAAGGCGGTGAGGGCGAGGACCAGCGAGAGCCAGATCGCGAGCGCGCCCAATGAGCCCGGGCGCGCAAAACCCGCCTCGGGCGCGAACCAGACCAAGGCGAGCGCATAAACTCCCGTAGCGAGGAGCGCGCCATAGACTCCCTCCCAGGTCTTGCCCGGACTGATCGTCGGCGCGAGCTTGCGCTTGCCGAAAGTGCGGCCGCTGAAGTAGGCGGCGGTGTCCGCGATCCACACGATCGCCATCAAGGCGAGCAGCAACCCGGGCGAGCGGGCCCGAATCTGCACCACGGCTACCCATGTCGCGATCAGAACCAGCCAGCCGATGACTGCGAGCGCGAGCTTCGATTCGACGCGCCAGCCCGCTGCAAGCCACGTCGGCGCCAGCAGCAGCCAGAACAGCGTTGCCGCGCCGCAGACGACGAGCGTAATCGCCCCGGGCCAGCCGCGGTCCGGCTCGAAGCCGCTCACCGGAACGAACAGCAGAGCTAGCCCGATCAGCAATGTGCCGGCGACGAACAGCAGCCACAGCGCGCTTCGGTACTCCGCAAGCTCGGCCCACTCGACCGCCGCAGCGCCGACGATGGCCAGCGTGAAGACTCCCCAGCCACGCGGGCTGAGCCAGAACAAAGCCCCGAGTGTCAACGGAATCAATACCGCCGCGGTCAGAATGCGCGTCTTGAGCATCGCCTGAAGCCTTTAGCTGCTTGCCTCGACCTGCTCGCTGGTCCGCCCGAAACGGCGTTCGCGCTGCTGGAATGAAGCGATTGCCGTCTCCAGCGCAGCGGCATCGAAGTCGGGCCAGAGCATATCGGTAAAGTAGAACTCCGCGTAGGCGAGCTGCCAGAGCAGGAAGTTGGAGATTCTCTGCTCGCCGCCGGTGCGGATGAACAGATCCGGTTCCGGCGCGTAGGCCATCGACAGGTACCGCTCCAGCGCTTCGGGCTCGAAGGTCTGGGCCGCCTCCGGATTCGCCGCGATGAGCTTGTGCGCGGCTTGCGCGATGTCCCAGCGCCCGCCATAGTTGGCGGCAACGGTAAGGGTCAGTCGCGTGTTCTGCGCAGTAAGCGCCTCGCCGGCCGCGATCAGCTCGCGGATTCGCGGCTCGAAGCGCGCGGTATCGCCGATCACCTTGAAGCGGATGCCGTTCTCGTCGAGCTTGGCCACTTCCTGCTCGAGTGCACGCAGAAAGAGCTGCATCAGGATCGATACCTCCTCGGCGGGACGGCGCCAGTTCTCGCTCGAAAAAGCAAAGAGCGTCAGGAACTCGACGCCGCGTTCGATGCACGCGCGCACCGTCGTGCGTACGGCCTCGACGCCCTTGCGGTGGCCGGCGACGCGCGGCAGCATGCGCTGCTTCGCCCAGCGGCCGTTGCCGTCCATGATGATCGCGATGTGCCGCGGAACTTTGCGCGGCGCGGGGATCTCGCGAGTGGAGCTTTCGAACACCGGAAACGGCCGGGGCGGCAGGCGGATTCGTTACGTGGCGGTTACGATGGACGGGCGGACACCGCCCCGCTCGTTAGACCGCCAGCAGATCCGCTTCCTTGCCCTGGAGCACCTTGTCGATCTCGGTGATATACCGGTCGGTGAGCTTTTGCACATCGACCTGCGCATGTCGCTCATCGTCCTCCGAGACCTGGTGATCCTTGAGCAGTTTCTTCAGGTGTTCGTTCGTGTCGCGCCGGATATTGCGAACCGCGATACGCGCGTTCTCCGCCTCGTGGCGAACGACCTTGATCAATTCCTTGCGCCGATCTTCCGTGAGCGGAGGCATCGGCACCCGGATCAAGTCGCCGGAGGTTGCGGGATTGAGACCGAGATCCGAGTCCCGGATCGCCTTTTCGACAACCTGGACCATCTTCTTCTCCCATGGCTGCACCGCGATCGTCCTCGCATCGGCAAGCGTAACGTTGGCGACCTGATTGATCGGCATCGTCGAGCCGTAATAATCCACCTGGATATGGTCGAGCAGACCCGTATGCGCTCTGCCGGTTCGCACCTTCTGATAGTCGTGCTTGAGGGCGTCGACGCTCTTCTGCATTTTTTGCTCGGCGGACTTTTTAAGCTCTGCGATCATCGGCTCCTCCTAAGCCTGTCTAACAGTGAACCAGCGTACCCTCGTCCCCGCCCATCACCACGCGCTTCAGCGCGCCGGGCACGAAGATGCTGAAAACCTTGAGCAGCATGTTCTGGTCGCGGCACAGCGCCAGCGCGGTCGCATCCATCACCTTGAGGTTCTTGACCATCGCCTCGTCGAAGGTCAAGGTCGGATAGCGCTTCGCCGCCGGGTCTCTCTTCGGGTCGGAGGTATACACCCCGTCGACTTTCGTGGCCTTGAGCACGATGTCGACGCCCATCTCGCGGCCGCGCAGCGCGGCGGCTGTGTCGGTGGTGAAGAATGGATTGCCGGTGCCGGCAGCGAAGATCACGATCTTGTTCTCTTCGAGATAGCGTAGCGCCTTGCCGCGAATGTACGGCTCGGCGACCTGGTCGATCGACAGCGCCGACTGCACGCGCGAGACGAGCCCGGCGCGACGCATCGCGTCCTGCAGCGCGAGCGCGTTCATCAGCGTCGCCAGCATTCCCATGTAGTCGGCGGTCGCCCGGTCCATGCCCGCGGCCCCCGGGGCGACCCCGCGAAAGATGTTGCCGCCGCCGATCACGACGGCGACCTGCACGCCGAGCCGGACGATCTCGCCGATTTCAGCGACGATGCGGTCGATCACCTCGCGATTGATGCCGTACGGGTCATCGCCCATGAGCGCTTCGCCCGACAGCTTGAGCAGGACGCGCTTGTATGCAGGTTCGGCCCGCACGGCCGCTGCGGCAGTGGGCAACGTCGCGACAATCGGTGCAGTCATGGCGGTGCGCTCCGGGTCGGTTATCAAGGCAAGTGAGGCGGCTTCAGGCTGTCTTGGCCATCGCCGCAACCTCCGCCGCAAAATCATCCCTTTTCTTGTCGATGCCCTCGCCGACGACGTACAGTTCGAAACCCCGGACGGTCGCGCCCTTGGCCTTCAGGTATTTCTCGATCGAGACATCGGGGTCCTTGACAAACGGCTGGCCGAGCAGCGTCACCTCGGACAGGAACTTGTTAATCCGGCCGTCGACCATCTTGGCGACGATGTCGGCAGGCTTTCCCGACTCGGCGGCCTGCGCCGCGTAAATCGCGCGTTCGCGCTCGACCAGGTCCTTGGGCACTTGGTCGCGAGTCACGCAGACCGGGCGCACGGATGCGACCGACGCTGCGACATGCATCGCGATATCCTTGCCGGTCTGCTCGTCGCCGCCTTCGTACGCGACGGTCACGCCGATGCGGCCGCCCCCGTGCAGGTACTGTGCCAGCCTCCCCGGCGTCGAAATCCGGACGAAGCGGCGGATCGACAGGTTCTCGCCGATCTTCTGCACCAGCGCCTGCCGCGCACTCTCCACGGTACCACCATCGAGCGCCGAGGACGCCAGCGACGCAGGGTCGGCCGGGTTCTTCTCGGCGACGATCTGCGCGAGCTTCCTGGCGAACGCAACGAAATCGGCGTTACGGGCCACGAAATCGGTTTCGCAGTTCAACTCCACCATGGCGCCGGTCTTGCCGTCGGCCGCGACAAACGCGCCGATTACGCCCTCGGCGGCAATGCGGTCAGCCGCCCTCGACGCCCTCGCGCCGCTACGGATGCGCAGCAGTTCCTCGGCCTTCGCCGCATCACCACCGGTTTCGGCCAGCGCCTTCTTGCATTCCATCATCGGCAGCCCCGTCCGGCTGCGCAGGTCCATCACCATGCTTGCGGTAATTTCCGCCATGCTGCTTCACTCCAGGTTTACGAGTCGCCGCCCGGCAAAGTCAGGCGCCAAGCAGCGTATTGCGTTGTCCATTCCCACGGCCTGCCAGAGCCGCCGGCGGGACCGATCAAAAAGGGCCGCGATCCACGGGTCCCTGGGGTCACGCCGCCGCTTCGTCTCCCGATACTTCGACAAACTCATCGGGCTGAACGATTTCCTGGATCACCTGACTGCGACCTTCGAGGATCGCGTCGGCGATACCACGCGCGTACAACCGAATTGCGCGGCTCGAGTCGTCGTTGCCGGGTATCACGTAGGCGATGCCGTCGGGCGAGTGATTCGTGTCGACGACACCTACGATCGGAATATTGAGTTTTTTCGCCTCGGTGACCGCGATCTTCTGATAGCCGACGTCGATGACGAAAAGCGCATCGGGCAGCGCGTTCATCTCCTTGATGCCGCCGAGACTGCGGTTGAGCTTGTCCATCTCGCGCTGCAAAGTCAGCGCCTCGCGCTTGCTCATCTTTTCGAACGTTCCATCCTGCGCCATCGTCTCGAGATCCTTCAGGCGCTTGATCGACACTTTGACCGTCTTGAAGTTCGTCAGCATGCCGCCGAGCCAGCGGTGGTCGACGTAGGGCATTCCCGCCCGCTGTGCCTCCTCGGCGACGATATCGCGCGCCTGGCGCTTGGTGCCGACGAATAGGATCGTGCCGCGGTTCATGGCCAGTTGGCGGACGTATTTGATCGCCTCCTGGTACATCGCCATCGTCTTTTCCAGATTGACGATGTGGATCTTGTTGCGCTGGCCGAAGATATAGTCCGCCATCTTCGGATTCCAGTAACGGGTCTGGTGGCCGAAATGCACTCCGGCTTCCAGCATTTGACGCATTGTTACCGCCATCACTAAACTCCTCGTCAGGGTTGAGCCTCGATCCGCCACCGGGCCTTAGCGAGGCTCTTTCGCCGAGCAAGGCACCCTGAACGGGCGGATCTGCGAATTGCCTGGCTTAACGACCGGTCGTGCTCCGGGAGACCGCGGTGGGAAACAGGCCGCAACATTGCCTTTCCCCCCGTTCGCCCGCATTTACCCGGCATCGCGGCATTACTTCACCAGCGATCGCTGCCAAACCAAGCTAACATTCCATTTTAGCACAGGTTTCCCGAAACCCTGACCACTGGCGTCCTCTATGCCGCCCTTCCCATGACCGCCTGGACCGATTTCCTACGCGCGCGCGGCGCCTCCTTCGACGGCGCAACAGTCGCCTCTTTCGGAAGCCCCGCAGCCGAATTGGCCGCGGCGCGCGATGCTGCCGTCGTCTGCGACCTGGGTCCCTTGGCCGCATTGCGCGTCGCCGGAGCCGACGCGGCGAGTTTCCTACAGGGCCAGGTCACCAGCGACGTCGAGGCGCTTGCGCCAGGATCATTGCAGCTTTCGGCGTGGTGCTCGCCCAAGGGCCGCGTGCTGGCCAACTTCATGGTTCGCCGCATCGATGCCGGGCACTTCGAGCTGCTGCTGCCTCGGCCGCTGCTCGAGTTCATTCGCAGGCGCCTTTCGATGTTCGTCCTGCGCTCGAAAGTCGCAATCGACGATGCGAGCGGGCAGACGGTGCGCATCGGCATCGGGGGGCCCACCGCTCTCCAGTGCATCGCGGCCGCCGGCGGCACTGCGTCCGCGCTCTATCGATCCGCGGCGATCGACGGCGGAACGATCGCTGCGCTGCCGGGCTCGCGCTTCATCGCTTTCGTCGCGCCGGCCGCAGCCCCCGCGCTCTGGGATCAACTTACCGGCGCGCGCCCCGCGGGATTTCCGTGCTGGCGCTGGCTCACCATCCGCGCCGGCGTGCCGATGATCCTGCCGCCGACGCAGGATCAGTTCATCCCGCAAATGCTCAATCTCGACGCGCTGGGCGGTATCAGCTTCGGCAAGGGTTGCTATGCCGGCCAGGAGATCGTCGCGCGCACTCGCTACCTGGGCCGCCTCAAGGAACGGCTTGCACTCGGGCACGGCGAGATCGTTCCGGCGCCGGGCGCACGTCTCTACGCGCCGGCATTCGGCGATCAACCCTGCGGTACCGTCATCAACGCAAATCCCGCGCCCGGCGGGGGCGGCGAATTTCTGTTCGTCGCCCAGATGGCCGCCATCATCGGCGACGAGTTGCGGCTCGACACCGTCGGCGGTCCGGCCGTCTCGCTGCTGCCGCTCCCGTACGCCTTGCCGGAAGCCACGGCGCCGCGCGGACGCATCGCGTGAAGCCTGCTTCACCGGTCCACTACTACATCTATTATCGGATTGCTGCGCCGCATGCCGCGGCGGCGCGCGGCGTGATCGAGGCAGTGCTGCGTGCGCTGGAAGATCGTGCCGGCATCGTCGGCCGGCTGCTGCAGGGCGTAGAAGACGCGCTGCTGTGGATGGAAGTCTACGAAAACGTAGGCGATCCGCAGCACTTCGAAGCCACGCTCGAGGATTTGCTCGCCGCGCGTCGTTTTGCCGCGTTTCTCGCGCCCGGTTCCGAGCGCAGGATCGAGCGCTTCGTCGCGCCGTCGCCCTAGCAGTCTGCGGAAACAAACTCTTAACGCCCGCATATCGACTGAGACGCTGCCGTGTGCCTCGCCCTGGTCGCGCTCGACGCGCATCGCCTTTTTCCCCTGGTAATCGCGGCCAACCGCGACGAATTCCACGCTCGCGCCGCTGCGCCGGCGCACTGGTGGAAGGACGGCACTCTCGCCGGGGTCGATCTCGCCGCCGGCGGCACGTGGTTCGGCGTCAATCCCCGCGGCCGCTGGGCACTGGTCACAAACTTCCGCGAAGGCATTCCGCGCGACCCGAATGCGCCGTCACGCGGGGGCCTGGTCACACGCGCGCTCGCGGAGGCCGCGCCGCCGCTCGTCTGCGCGGCGGACATCACCGCCGACGGCGTGCGCTACCACGGCTTCAACCTGCTCGTCGGCGACGTGACAATCCCTCACCCCCGCCCCTCTCGTGCGGGGCGAGGCGAGACTCGCGAATCGCTTCGCGATTATCAAGTCAGGGCTGCCTATGCTTCGAACCGGGCCAGCGGCGCGCTTGCGCTCGGGCCCGGCATCCATGGGTTGTCGAACCATTTACTGGACACGCCATGGCCTAAGCTCACGCGCAGCAAGGCCCGCTTTGCGGCGTGCCTCGCTGCCTCCGACAACGGCGTCGAGCCGCTGTTTGAGATGCTCGCCGACCGCACGCAGGCCGAAGCAAGGGCGTTGCCGGTGACAGGAGTCGCGCCAGAATGGGAGCGGTTGCTGTCGAGCGCGTTTATCGTCGACTCGAACTACGGCACGCGCTGCTCGACGGTGCTGACGATCGCGCATGACGGCGGCGCGCGCTTTGTCGAGCGAGGTTTCGATCCGCTTGGACACCTGACCGCAGAGACCGCGTTCGAATTCTCCGTGCACAGTCAATAGGGAACCTCTGAACAATTCCCTGCCGTGCGCATGCAGATTGATCTTCTGCCTGCCGAAGGCGAGCGCTTCGCGCCCGCCGCCGAAAACGACCCCGCGCATGCCCAGCACGTGGCGATCGACGTGGATGCTCACAGCCCGCGTTTCTTTGTCACGGCGAAATCGGGCGATCGGTGCGCCCTTCGCCTATCCTGCCTCGCGCCGATTCGAACTGCCCCGACGCCGGGACCGCGCCGGTCGCCCTCGCGAGGCCGAACAAAGGCATGTTGTTGTAGATGCATTCGTAGTCTCCGGGACGGACGCGGTAGGTCTCGTGCCAGATGCCGACATCACCGCCCGACCCGACCGCACGATTGAACGCCGCCCAAGCCGGCAAGTGTTGCGCCGACCGATTCTTCGCATAGCGCTCGAGATCTTCGAAAGACCGCCAGTACTGGAGCATGAGCGTGGGGTTTCCGAACCATTGCTCGGCACCGAGAAAGCCATACTCTCGTCGAGTCGAGAGCTCCTTGATCATGCGCGGCATCGCCCGCGCCACCGGCAGCCATTTATGCACTTTCCAGAGCCGGTTGATTCGCATGCCGATCAGAAACACGACGAGCTCGCCGTCGATCCGCGCGGTCATGCGCTCGGCGCAAATCCTGGTCATCTCGTCTTTCCCCTTGCTGCCGCCGGCGGCTCGGCAACCGCTGGCGGCGCGGTCGCGCGCGACAGCACGCGCTCCATCCGCCGATGGCGAATGCCGGCCTCGATGAATTCCACGCCCGCGGCGGCGAAACCGTGCCGCGCATAAAAGGCCTCTGCGTCGGTGCGCGCGTTGAGCGTGACGCGCTCGAAACCCGCGCTGCGCGCAAGGTCGGCCAGCCGCGATAGGATCGCACTGCCGACCCCGCGCCCGCGCCACGCGCGTTCCACCGCGAGGCGCCCGATGCTGCCGTCGGGCAGCAGCCGGCCACAGCCGATCGTCGCGCCTTTTTGGTCGTTGGCGACGACGTGGCGGCAGGCGGCGTCGCAGCCATCCCATTCGAGAGTTTCGGGGACGCCCTGCTCGCGCACGAATACGTCGTGGCGAATTCGTCGCAACGACGCCCCGTCGCGTTTCCAATCGACGACGCGCACGCGGAATGCCGACGCGCTCGATTCGACGATATCCACCTCGGAGCCTACGCCTAAGCGATCGAAAAGCTCGACGACGTCAGCATTGCCCATGCGGATGCAGCCGTGCGAAGCCGGGACGCCCAGTGTGGCTTCGTCGCCCGTGCCGTGGATATAGATCTTGCGCCGCAGCGAGTCGACGTCGCTGCCGCGGTTGAAGCCGTATTCGCGCCCCGAAAGCCACAGGATGCGCGTCAGCATCCAGTCGCGGCCCGGATATCGCATCGCAAGCTCAGGAGTCCAGATTTCCCCGGTCGGCCGGCGCCGGACGAATACGGTGTTACTCGGACAATCGGCGCCGATCTTCGCGCGCACGCTGTGCAGGCCCCGCGGAGTGCATGCGCTGCCGTAGCGCTCGCCCGGGCCGTTCTTCGCCGTCGATACCGGATAGGTCTTGACGATGTCGCCGGCTCTGTCGAGAAGATCGAGCCGCTGCCGGTCGAGATAGATGCTCACACGCATTTCAGGAACCTATGCGCTCGCTCGCCGCGCGGCGAAAAACGCCGACAGCAACGCGCCGCATTCGCTCGCCAACAGCTCGCCGGTCACGCGTGTGTGATGGTTGAGCCGCGCCTCCGCGAAAAGATCGATCACGCTGCCACACGCTCCCGTCTTCGGATCGCGGGCGCCGAAAACGAGCCGGCGCACGCGGGCGTGCATGATCGCCCCGGCGCACATCGCACAGGGCTCGAGCGTCACGTAAAGATCGCAGTCCGGAAGACGATAGTTGCCGACTGTCGTGGCGGCGCTGCGCAACGCCGCGATTTCGGCGTGGGCGGTCGGATCATTGGCGGCGATCGGGGCATTCCCGCCGCGACCGACGATCGTCCCGTCGCGCACCACGACGGCGCCAACCGGAACCTCGCCACGGTCCTGCGCGGCGCGGGCCAGCACCAGCGCCTCGCGCATCCAGCGCTCGGCTTCCGGCGCGGCTACCGGCCCGTACGGCGCGGGCGTTTCGCTCCTGGCGCTCACCGCGGTCGCGTCACGTTAGGTTCCTTGGATTCCCCGCTGCCGAGAACGGCATCGGCTTCGATCTCGACCAGCATGTCGGCATCGATGAGACGGCTCACCTCGACCATCGCCGTCGCGGGTCGGGTGGCGGCGAACGCTTCGCCGTGCGCGCGGCCGATCGCTTCCCACTGCGCGATGTCGGTCACGTAGATACGCGTGCGTACGACGTCCTCCAGCTGGGCGCCCGCCTGCACCAACACGCGCTCGATGTTCGCGATCGCCTGCCGGGTCTGGCGGTACGCGTCGCCCTTGCCGACAATGCGCCCCTCGCCGTCGGTCGCAGTCGTTCCCGACACCCATATTTGGTTCCCGACCCTCACCGCCCGCGAGTAACCGACGATCGGCTCCCACGGCGTCCCTGAAGAAAATAGCTCACGCTTCATCGTTACTAAACGGTCTCAAGAGCGTTGCGAGCAGCCACGAGTGGCTCGGCTGACATATGAGGGCCCGCAGCGAGCCCTAGACGAAGAGCAGCTCTTGAGTCTATTCCCATTCGATGGTCGCGGGCGGTTTCCCCGATATGTCATACACGACGCGGTTGATGCCGCGCACTTCGTTGGTGATGCGCCGCGAGACGCCGGCGAGCAGCTCGTGCGGCAACGGCGCCCAGTGCGCGGTCATGAAATCGGTCGTCTGCACCGCGCGCAACGCGACCGCATGCTCGTACGTCCGGCCATCGCCCATGACGCCGACCGAGCGGATCGGCAGAAACACGGCGAAGGCTTGCGCGACCCGATCGTAC
>DASXQW010000295.1:0-12174 GCA_036506975.1 Casimicrobiaceae bacterium
TACGCGCCGCAGAGCGTCTTCGCGCGCTCGGCGATCGCATCGAACACCGGCTGCACGTCCGTCGGCGATTCGCTGATAACCTTGAGCACCTCGGCCGTCGCGGTCTGCCGCTCCAGCGCCTCCTTCGTCTCGTTGAACAGCCGCACGTTCTCGATCGCGATCACCGCCTGATCGGCGAAGGTTTCCATCAGTGTGATTTGATTGTCGCTGAAAGGTCGGACTTCATGCCTGTAGACGATGACGACTCCCAGCAGCTCATTCGCTTTGAGCATGGGAACCGTGAGCACGGTCCGATACGGGTCCACCTTGTACGCGCCATAGCTGTATTCGGGATCGCTCAGTACGTCGTGATTGTGAATCGTGCGCCGCTCGAGCGCGGCGCGACCGGCGTTGCTGCCGCGCCCGGGCGCGATGGGATGCTGATCGAGAAACGCTCTAAGCTCCGGCGAGACGTTGTGGCCGACCGCAAAGCGCAGAAGTTGCCCATCGAAGCGGAAGATCAACGCGCGTCGGGCCGCGCACAGCCTGGCCGCATTCTCGGCCAGCGTCTCGAAAACCGGCTGGAGATCGAACGCAGAGCGCCCGATCACCCTGAGCAGCTCGCTCGTCGCGGTCTGGTGCTCGAGCGCGACTCGCAGCTCGCTGTTCCTCGCCTCGAGTTCCGTGAACAGGCGCACGTTCTCAATCGCGATGACGGCCTGGTCGGCGAACGTTTGGAGCAGGGTGACCTGCTTGTCGGGAAACAGCCCGGGCTCAGGCCGGCCGACGGCGATGGCGCCGATCGGGCTGCCGTCTCGTACCAGGGGAACCGCGAGGACGCTGCGGAAGCCCGTGGCGACCGCGACACTTCTCGGCCCAAACTCATGGTCCTCGAGCACGTCCGAAATCGCGACAACGCTGCACGTCAGGACGGCCCTGGTCGCTGCCATCTCGCGGCCGGGTGGCCTTGGGAAAACCTTTCGAATGGCGTCCGCGCCTTCCGGATTCAGATTCGCGACGGCCGCCAAGTGGATCAGCTCGCCGTCGAACGTCATGACGGCCCCGGAGCTCGCGCGGCACAGCTTCAAGGCAGCCGCCGCGATCGTGTCGAACACCGGCTGCACGTCCGTCGGCGATTGGCTGATCACGCGCAGGATGTCGCTCGTAGCCGTTTGTTGCTCCAGCGCTTCGGTGAGGTCGCGATTGCGCGCCTCCAGCTCGGTGAACAGCCGGACGTTCTCGATCGCAATCACCGCCTGGTCGGCGAACGTTTGGAGCAGCGCGATCTGCTTGTCGGGGAATGGCCCAGGTTCGGGCAGGCCAACGGTGATGGCGCCGATCGGGTTCCCGTCGCGGATGAGTGGAACCGACAGGACGCTGCGAAAACCCGAGGTAAGTGCGGCAGCCTTCGGCGCATACTCAGGATCCTCCAGCACGTCCGGGATTGCGACAACACCGCGCGTCAGCACGGCCCGGCTCGCCGCGTTATCGCGGCCTACTGGCCTAGGGTAGCTGCGGCGTGCGGCATCGGTCCCATCCGGATTCACGTTCACGACAGCCGCCAAATGGACCAGCTCGCCGTCGTACCTAAAGACGTTGACCGAGCTGCCACGGCACAGCTTCAAAGCAGCCGCCGCGATCGTGTCGAACACCGGCTGCACGTCCGTCGGCGATTGGCTTATCACTCGCAGGATATCGCTGGTCGACGTCTGCTGCTCCAGCGCCTCGGTGAGGTGGCAATTGCGGCTTTCCAGCTCCTTGAACAGCCGAACGTTCTCGATGGCGATCACCGCCTGATCGGCGAAGGTCTCGACCAGCGCGACCTGCCTGTCCGTAAAAGGGCGGACCTCCCGGCGCCACAGCGTGACCACACCGACCAGCGTATCTTGGCGAAGCAGTGGCACCGAAAGTACTGTCTTCACCTTCTCCTTGCGCTGGAATTCCGGAGGTGAGTAGTCGGGGTTGCTAAATAGATCGGCGACGTGGATCGTCTTCCGCTCTAACGCAGCACGGCGCGTTGTAGTTTCGCGGCTGGGGCGAATGCGCGCACGCGCGAGATATTCCGCAAACGCAGGAGATGCATTCTGGTTGGCCACGCTGGTGAGGACCTCGCCGTCGAATAGCCAGAGCGTAGCGACGCTCGCTCCACAGAGCCGGGTAGCGTTGACGAGGATCATCCGGAACACGGGATCGAGGTCGGTTGGCGAGCTACTGATCGCGTGCAGGATCTCGCTCGTCGCCGCCTGCTGCTCCAAGGCTTCGGCCAGGCGCTGCTCGAGGTGCCGGCCGGTGGAGCCGTCAATCTTCCTCGATTTTCTGGCGACAGGTGGTGGCCTTGCCTCGACCTTGGCCTTTGCAGGTTTTGCGCCCCGTCCCATCGGCCCTCCTGGCCATTCGCAGGCGCTACGACAGCGCCGCGATCGACAATAGCGTACGCGAAGACACCCTTGTTAGGCTACCGATCACGGTCTTCCGGCGCGCGAGCGACGGCTGGCGGCGCAGCGACGAACATCACCGCAACCTGATCTTCGATGCAGGAGACGCGTTGAATGTATTGCGTGACAACGGCATCGACGCGCATTGTCGTGCCGCTTTCGGCGACGAAAAGCTCCCCGAGGGCTTGGTCGTGCTAACGGGTCGATGCCTCGCTCAAGGCAGTCGGCCGCCAGACATTCGGCCTTAGCGGGTCTCCGTTGCCCGGGCGGCGGAGCTCCCTCGCAGACGCGGGATTTGGATCGCCGGCTAGTTGTAAAACTTAAGGTCCTTGCCGATTATAGTCAGGTCGACGAACTTGGAGCCGTTGTGATTTTTGGGTGAGAAATTTACGACATAGCCGCCGACGTCGTAGCTCGACATGCTATCGAGCGCCTTCAGGAACGTCTCTCGCGTCAAATTCGGGCCGGCGCGCCGAATCGCCTCGACGGTGACCTTTGCCGCGATGAACGACTCGAGCGAGGTGAACGAATATTCCGGCCTTCCGAGAAACTTCTCGATCGCCACCCGATATTCCGGCACGATGAGCACTGCGCCGGCGCTGAAGGGCGACGGCACGACTTGAGCGATGACCACGCCGACGCCATCCTTCCCCAGCTCCTTCGCGAGGGGCGTCGAGCCCGGGAACGAGTTGCTCACCATCTGCGCGGTGGAACCCGCTTTACGCGCCATCTTGACGAAATCGGAAGTCGCCTTGTAGAGGGTGGTGAGGATAATCACCTCGGGGTCGCCCTTCAGCACCGCATTCACGTCCGGTTGGCTCACGGGCGTAACGCGGTCCTTGAGGGCGGCAATCGACACGGCGGCAAGGTTGCGCTCTTTCAGCGCCCGGTCGACGGCGCTAAAGTTTTCCTTGCCGACGACGTCATCGTAATGCACGATCGAGAACCGCTTGACGCCGTACTTCGCGTAGTGGTCGACGATTTTTTCCAGCTCGTCGGCGTAGCTCGCGCGCATGTTGTAAACGTACTTGTTGAACGCGCGCATCGGGTCGGCGCCGGTAAACGGTGCAAGGAACGGCACCTTGTGCTTTTCGACGAATGGCAGCGCGGGCCGCGATAGCGTTGCGCTCGCGTAGCCAAACAGCGCCAACACGCTATTTTCCTCCAGCAGCTTCCGGGTGTTCTCGCCTGAGCGCTTCGTGTCATTCGCGTCGTCGAGCGTCACAAGTTCAATCCTGCGGCCATTCACGCCGCCCGCATCGTTGACCTTCTTGAAGTAGGCGAGCGCGCCGTTGCGGATATCATCGCCCAGGCTCTTGTTGGCACCCGAGAGCGGCGCCGATTGACCCAGCAGGACGGTGGTGGTGGTGACGCCTTGCGGCTGAGCAGCGGTCGCTGCCGCAAGCAGGACGAGCGCGAGGCCTAGGTGATATGCAAACGCGGACGACCGAGCCATCTATTCTTGGGGTATCCAAACTGTTGCGCCGGCGCACATTATTTGTTGGGCTGCCTGTGAATGTCAAACCATTATTGCGCCTTCAGTGGCTCATGAACGCGGCCCCGCCATTCTTTGGCCATCCCAATCGACAGCCTTCGATCGCGCTCGAGCAATTCTTCTATGGGTGGCACAAATTTGTTACTCTCAAGTCGACGCCCGACCAGGACATAGCTTGACACGCACCGACCACCGGCTCTGCATTGCGCCGATGATGGACTGGACCGACCGGCATTGTCGGTACTTCCTGCGCCTGGTGAGCCCCCGCGCCTGGCTGTACACCGAGATGATCACGACGGGAGCGCTGATGTTCGGCAACGTGCCGCGGCATCTCGACTTCGACCCCGCCGAGCATCCGGTTGCGCTGCAGCTGGGCGGCAGCGACGCGCAGGCGCTGGCCCACTGTGCGCGGTTGGGCGAAGCCTGGGGCTACGACGAGATCAATTTCAACGTCGGCTGCCCGTCCGAGCGCGTGCAGACCGGCAGCTTCGGCGCGTGCCTCATGGCCGAGCCCGCCTTGGTTGCCGACTGTGTGATGGCGATAGGTGATGCGGTCGCGCTGCCGGTGACCGTCAAGCATCGCGTCGGCATCGATGCCGTCGAGGACTACGCCTTCTTGCGCGATTTCGTTGGTACGGTCGCGAGCGCCGGCGCGAAAGCGTTCCTCGTCCATGCGCGCAACGCGATCCTGAAAGGCCTGTCGCCGAAAGAAAACCGTGAAGTGCCGCCGCTCAAGTACGAGCACGTGTACGCCTTGAAACGCGATTTTCCAGAGCTGACGATTGTCATCAACGGTGGCGTCACGAACCATGAGGCGATCGCGGCGCAGCTCGAGCGCGTCGACGGCGTAATGCTCGGGCGCGCCGCATATCACAACCCGTATCTGATTGCGGAAGCCGAGGAGTACGTTTTCGGCGAGCCGTCGCCGCAGCGAACGCGCGCCGAGATCGTCGAGGCGCTGGTTCCCTACGCCGAGGCGCAGCTCGCGCGGGGCGTGCCGATGCGTGCACTCGCGCGTCACGTGCTCGGGCTCTACCATGGCGCACCCGGCGCGCGCGCGTGGCGCCGCATCCTTTCCGACGAGGCGTTGCTCAAGGAGTCGGGGCCCGAAATCTTCTTGCGCGCGCAGCGCGAGGTGGAACCGCTTGCGGTCAGAGACGACGCTTCGTGGGTTGCTGCGGAAGCGAAAGTAGGGTCAGAGACGACTTTTATCTTTCGTTGATATCCTGCGCAGCGACTCCAAAAAGTCGTCTCTGACCCTATTTCCCGTCGGCGATATACGCGCGGACGATGCTGTCGAAGTCCGGATCGGCCTGCATGCCGAGCGCCGGCCCGAGCACGGGCGCGAAGCGCGCGGGCCAGGTCGATACGATGCGATCGATTGCCGGATCGAGCTGCCACTTCACGCGATCGGCGACGGCGTCGCCGGCGATGCGGCGCAGCGCCGCGACCATTTCGCCCACGCCGACGCGGATTCCCGGCACGTTGATCGAGCGCGTGTGCGCGAAGCTCGACGCGGGCGCCTCGTGGCCGACGATCAGGTTCGCGATTGCCGTGCGCGGCGAAGTTACCCATACCGCTGTGCTCGGCGCTACAGGACAGATCGCATCGACGCCGGAAAGCGGTTCGCGGATGATGCCGCTCGCGAACGACGACGCGGCCTTGTTCGGCTTCCCAGGTCGCACGGTGATCGTCGGCAGCCGCAGGCTGCGTCCGTCGATGTAGCCCTTGCGCGTCATGTCGTAGACCAGGAATTCGCCGATCGCCTTTTGCGTGCCGTACGAGGTCTGCGGCGTCACCGGCGCATCGTCGGGGACCGGATCCGGCAGCGGGCCCCCGAAGACCGCGAGCGAGCTGGTGAAGACGAACTTCGGCTTTTTAGCCAGCTTGCGGCAGCGCTCGAGCAGCGCGCGCGTCGCGTCGACGTTAACGCGCATGCCGACTTCGAACTCGCTTTCCGCCTGGCCGCTCACCACCGCCGCGAGATGGAAGATCGAGTCGGTGCCGGGCGTGACGACGTGCTCGATCAGCGCCGGGTCGGTGAGATCGCCGGTTACGACCCTCACCCGGACATCGGCGACGGCTGCGGGGACGACGTCGACGAGCACGAGCTCGCGTAAATCGCGCGCTTCGCCCCGCGCGTCCGTGAGCGAGCCACGCGCGAGCAGGGCGCGGGCAAGACGGCTGCCGAGGAAGCCGGCGCCGCCGGTGATGACGATGCGCATGAGACGAGCCGTGAGGTCGATGTATTTTGACAGATGGTTGCACCCAACCACTTGTCGCATTATAAGATGGCAGACCGTCTCCGCCGTCCAGGAACGCTCATGTACGGTCCCATTCCTCTGCAGATCGAACTGAAGGCGAAGTGACGTTCGCAAGCGTCGTCGACTCCGCGGCTGCCTGCGTGTGCACGGCCATCGCCGACGCGCAATTCGCGATCGTCCATGATTTTCTGCCGGCGCCGGTCGTTGTCTCGCTCGCGGCGGAGGCCCGGCGCCGCGACGCGAGCGGTGAATTCCGCGCCGCGCGCATTGGGCGCGGCAAGGACCGGGTTGAGCGCAGCGACATCCGCGGCGACCGTACGCTGTGGCTCGACGAACATTCGCCGGCGCCGGCCGAGATCGCGCTCTGGCACACGCTCGAAACGCTGCGCGCCGCGCTCAACGAGTCGACGTACCTCGGGCTTTTTGCCTTCGAGGGCCATTACGCGCTTTATCCACCCGGGGCATTCTATCGCCGTCATCGCGACCGCTTGCGCGACGACGACGCCCGCGTGCTGTCGTGCGTGATCTATCTTAACGAAGCGTGGACCGCGGACGACGGCGGCGCCTTGCGCCTCCATGTTTCAGCCCGCGAGGCGATCGATGTCCTCCCCGTCGGCGGCACGCTCGTATGCTTTCTCGCCGACCGTTATGAGCACGAAGTCCTGCCCGCGACGCGCGAGCGGCTCGCCGTCACGGGTTGGTTTCGGCGGCGGGAGTAAGCACGAATTCGTGGTCGGATTCGACGTGGTGAGGCACCACGGTCGGCTATCAAAAGGACCTCTGCATGAATATCGATCTTGCAAGGGCACTTCCCCTGGCTTTTAGCGCGGCAGTCATGCTCACGGGTTGCCAGCATTTCGTGCATGTCTACGACCACTTCGAGGGTCTCAAGACGACAGTCGACCACAACGAGTCGTTGGATATCCTCATTGTCCACGGCATGGGCCAAGCGATGGAGGGGTCGGATGAAAATTACTCCGGCTACTCCAGCGTTCTGCGACGGGCTCTGGCGCGCAGGCTGGGCTACGCTGAAGCACCGTTCGAAGAACTGCTGTTTCCTATTGACCAGGGCGGCGTTCCGGTTGGCGCGGTACTGCGCGCGCGCTATCGTAGGTTAGGTGGCGCAAGCGAGATAGCGTTCTACGAGCTGTCCTGGGCCCAGGCGGTCAAGCCTCTGAAGACCGTCTTACTCGAGCTTGATGGCGCCCCCGGCTACCGTGAAAAGAGTCCCTTGGAGGGACAAAGAGCATGGCTGAACTCCAAAGCCAAAGCCTTTCTGAACACCCACCTCGCTGATCCTTTGATCTATTCCGGCGAGGTGGGCGCGGTTGTCCGACGGGATGTCGACCAGGCCATCTGCATCATGACACGCCTCAACCCCGTGGTCGGCGCCGCGTGTGACTTCGATGCGCAAGAAAAACCGCAGGTCAAGGTCGCCGTAATTTCGACCAGTCTTGGCAGCACCATCGTGTTTGACGCTCTATATGAGCTGAGCAAGCAACCCGGACCGCGACAGAACGCCGCTCTAAACGTCGTCGCTGCGACCACCCGCGTATTCATGTTGGCCAACCAGCTTCCGCTGTTGGAGCTGGCGAAAGTCGGCCCGCCCCAGGCCGCGGACTGGCTCGATCACTATCCCTGTTTACCGGAGAGCCGTGCAGGTCCAAAAGCGGCAGGAGCTGGGATCGGCATCGCGGGCTTTTTGAGTCTCCGCGAAGCGGCGCGAGCCCAACGTCTTACCTTGCCGCCACTCTACATCGTTGCATTCAGCGATCCGAATGATCTCCTCACGTATTTCATAACCGATCGGTTTAAGCGCCACTGTGCTGGCGCAATCTTTGCAAATGTTGCCGTCACTAATGCCGAGATCCTTTGGCTGCTTATCGCTGCTGATCCAGTCCGCGGGCACACCGGTTACAGCTCAAATGAGGACGTCATGCGAATGATCGTTGAAGGTGGCGAGCCGTGAGCGATAACGCGGAACACAGCTTCCCGCCCGAGAAACTCGTCATCGCTACCCGCCAATCCGTGCTTGCGCTGTGGCAGGCGGAGCACGTGCGCGACCGCTTGCGCGCGCTCTATCCGTCGTGCCGCGTGGAGCTCCTGGGATTGACGACGCAAGGCGACCGCAGGCTCGATCAGCCGCTCGCCGACATCGGCGGCAAGGGTCTTTTCATCAAGGAGCTCGAGCAGGCGATGGCGGACGATCGCGCCGACCTCGCTGTGCATTCTCTGAAAGACGTGCCGATGGTCATGCCGCAGGGATTCACGCTCGCCGCCATCATGCTGCGCGAGGATCCCCGCGACGCCTTCGTTTCCAACGCCCACGGCGCGCTCGCCGACTTGCCGCCCGGCAGCGTCGTCGGAACGTCGAGCTTGAGGCGCGAGGCGCAGCTGCGCGAGCGCTATCCGCAGCTCAGAGTCGAGCCGCTGCGCGGCAACGTCAACACGCGGCTGCACCGCCTGGATCAGGGCAATCACGCGGCGATCATTCTTGCGGCTGCCGGACTGAAACGGCTCGGTTTCGCCGATCGCATTGCGGCTCTGCTAGACCCGGAGGACAGCCTGCCTGCGATCGGCCAAGGCGCGCTGGCGCTGGAGTGCCGGGCCGATCGCAAGCACGTCATTGCTGCGCTCGAGCCCCTGGCGGATGCCGACACGACGCTTGCAACGGCGGCCGAGCGCGCGTTCGGACACAAGCTTGCAGCGAGCTGCCGCACGCCGCTTGCCGCCTACGCGACCTGGCGCGGTCGCGAGCTCTGGCTGCGCGGTCTCATCGCCAGCCGCGACGGCCAGCGCGTTCTGCGCGGCGAGCGATCGATGGACGTCGCCGATGCCGGCGACGCCGCCGCGCTCGGCGATGCGCTCGGCGCCGAGCTCCTCTCGCGCGGCGCGGGGGCGATCCTGGCGGAAGCGCTGTGACCGGCGCGCTCAATGATGCGGGGATCGTCATCACGCGTCCCGAGCGCCAAGCGGGAGGGCTGGCGCGCGAGATCGCGGCGCTTGGCGGCAGGCCGCTCGTCTTCCCCGCGATCGTTATCCTGCCGCCTGCTGACGCAGCGGCGCTGCGCGCGGTGCAGTGGAATCTCGCGCGCTACGACATCGCGATTTTCGTCAGCGCCAACGCCGTCGAATACGGTGTCGGCAATCCGTCGGCCTGGCCTGCGCGCATTCTTACGCTCGCGCCCGGACCGGGAACCGCCGCCGCGCTCGCCGCGTTAGGCATCGCCGACACGCGCGTCCCGGCGACGACGATGGACAGCGAAGGACTGCTGGCGCTGCCCGAGCTCGCCGACGTTGCGGGGAAACGGATCGTCATCTTCCGCGGTGATGGAGGCCGCGAGCTGTTGCGCGCCGCGTTGGAGGCGCGCGGTGCGACGGTCGTGCAGGTCGAGTGCTACCGGCGTGCGAAACCGCAGAGCGGCGCCGCCGGGCTGATCGAGGCGTGGCGCGAAAAGCGCGTCGACGCCGTGACGCTGACCTCAAGCGAGGGTCTCGACAACCTCTGGGAAATCCTCGACGGCGAAGGCCGCGCGCATTTCGCCGCGACGCCGGCCTTCGTCCCGCACGCCAGTATCGCCGAGCGCGCGCGGGAATTGGGATTGCGTCAGGTGATCATCACCCCGCCGGCCGACGCCGGCCTGCTTGCTTCGTTGCTAGAATACTTTGGACGACAACGCACCCCTTGAGCCGACAACAACATGCCTACCGACATTCTCGTCACCGCGCCGCTGCCGCCGTTTCTCTACGACCCGCTGAAGGCCGACTATCGCTGCCACGATTACGTCCAATCGAAGGACAAGGCCGGCTTGCTCGCTGCCGAGGGCGGGCGGATCCGCGGTCTCGTGCAGGGCGGCGGCACTGTGACGCCGACCGAATTGCTCGAGCAATTGCCGAAGCTCGAAATCATTTCCGTTTTCGGCGTCGGCTACGATGGCGTGCCGGTCGCGTATTGCAAGAAGCGCGGCCTCAAGGTGACCAATACGCCCGACGTGCTGACCGACGATGTCGCCGATGTCGCGCTGGGCTTGATCCTGATGACTGGCCGCGGCTTCGTGCGCCTGAACCGCTTCGCGCAGGCCGGCGAGTGGGAGAAGCGCGGGCCGGAGCTCACCACCAAGCTTGCCGGCCGCAAGGTCGGCATTCTCGGCCTGGGACGGATCGGCAAGGCGATTGCCGGGCGGGTGCGCGCAATGGGCATGAAGGTCGCGTACACCGGCCGCAAGCCGCAGGACGTGCCTTACGAATACGTGCGCGATCTCAATGGGCTCGCGGCGGCGGTCGATTTCCTGGTGGTGGCATGCCCCGGCGGCGAAGCGACCAGGAACATCGTGAATGCGGACGTGCTCGCCGCGCTGGGCAAGAAGGGAACGCTTGTCAATATCGCGCGGGGCTCCATCGTCGACGAGCCGGCGCTCGTCGCGGCGCTGAAGGCGGGCGTCATCAAGGGCGCGGGGCTCGATGTCTTTGCCGACGAGCCGCACATTCCCGCCGAGCTCTTTGCCATGGACAACGTCGTGGTCCTGCCGCACGTCGGCAGCGCGACGCGCGAAACGCGACAGGCGATGGGCGATCTGTGCAAGGCCAACCTCGACGCCTACTTCGCCGGCAAGGGTCCGCTGACCCTGATTCCCGAGCTCGTGTAGGTGCGAATTGTAGGTGCGAATTTATTCGCACGCGGCGTTGGCTACCGCGCCCGCGGCCGAATGAATTCGGCCCTACGAAAGCCCGTTCACCTGCGCTCGGGAAACATCACCACGGCGAGCGACACGAGCACCAGCGCCAGCGCAATGAATTCGCTCGTGCCCGGCCGCTCGCCGAGAAACAACATGCCGGACAAGACGCCGACCACGGGCACCGGCAACGACGAGAGCGAGCTGACCGCCACCGGCAGCGTGCGCGCCATGCGGAACCACGCCCAGTGCGCGACGGTACCGGCAAGGAAGATGTTGAACAAGACCGCGAACCACGCGGTGCCGGACATCGTCGCCAGCGACGCGAGCGGATGCCGATCGAACAACGGTGCCGCGAGCGCGAGTGGAATCCATCCGAGCAGCATCATCCATCCGGTCAGCGTGTTCTGCGGCACAGGCGGCGCCCAGCGGCGGAACAGCACGGTACCGAAGCCCCACGATATCGCGGCGCCGATGATGAGGAGTGCGCCGACGGGAGCGCGCTGCACGTTGACGATCTCCTCGCCCAGCAGGAGCGCCATGCCGCCCATGCCGACTAGAAGCCCGACGAGCCTGCGGCCTGACAGCGGCTCATGCAACAGCCAGAGCGAGAAGAGCACGCTCCAGATCGGCATCGTAAAGGCGAGGATCGCCGAGCGTCCCGCAGGCATCTGCTGGACGCCGAACAGGATCAGCCCATTCCAGCCGGCTATATTGAACAAGGCGAGCGCCGCTACCTTGCTCCACAGCGCGCGCGGAATGCGAGTCGAATCGCCGGACAGCTTGGAGACGAGCAGCAATCCCAGCGCGGCGAATGGCAGCGTGGTGGCCCGGAAAGTCAGCGGCGCAAGCTCGGTGACGCCCAGCTTGAGCACGGGCCAGTTGCAGCCCCAGACGAGCGTGAGAACGGCAACCAGCAGCAGGCTCGACGCCGGCACCGCATGATGCGCGGTGTCCGTCCTCGCCTGGTCGCTCATGGCGGCCACCTCCTTGGACTCGACCCCAGCAAGCGGGTCCTCTCTCGCTGCTCGCGCCGCTACTCGCCTCGCGCGATCCCCATTCTGCGGATGGGGCGACCGGCGACGCTGCGGGCTCACAGGCGCGTGCCGTATTTCGATTGGTGCAGCGCCCGCGCCTGCGTTACCCACTGATCGCGCACGATGCGACCGGGAAACTCCGGCAGCTTGGCATCGAATTCGGCGACTTCGCGATCGGTCCAGCGCGCGATCTGGCGGAACGTCATGACGCCGAAGCCGTGCAACATCCGCTCCAGCACAGGGCCGATGCCGACGATGAGCTTCAGGTCGTCGGGTTCACCCAGACCGGCC
>DASXQW010000296.1:0-1870 GCA_036506975.1 Casimicrobiaceae bacterium
GCTCGAGCGTCATGGCGTTTACCGCTGCCCGGCCCGCGCTGTCGGCAGCCGCCGCCGCATTGTCCTGCAACGCGATGACGACGTTGCCGAAATCGTCGAGCGCTGCCGTGCATTTCGGCGGAATCACGATCGTCGTGTCCAACTCCTCGATGATCGCCGGGCCGGCGACCTCTTCCGAGCGAAGGTCCGCGCGGCGCACGACGCGTGCCGTCTGCCATCCGGCGTCGGGACCGAAATAGGCCTCGCGAGAAACGCGTTGCTCGCTCGCGCTCTCGCGCATGATCTGCCGGCCGATCTCGGCATAGGAGGATTTAGGGGTGGCGGCGCGTGCCGTGATCCGCAGGCTGACGAGCTGCACGCGAGAGGCGTCCTCCTTGTATCCGTAGGTCTTCTGGTGGTCGTCCGAGAATGCCGCCGCCAGCCGGCGGAATTCCTCGATATCCAGGTTGCCCGACGGTGCATCGACGACCAGATCGAAAGACTGCCCGATGTATTGCATCGTCGCACTGCGCTCGATGGTGATGGCGCTGCGCGGGTATCCCTCGAGCACCAGGTCCGCGATGGCCTTCTCCTCCAATTCCCCGAAAATCTGGTTGAACCGCGCGACGTCGGCCTGTTCGAGCTCGCGGATCGGCTTCAGCACGGTACGAGAGTGCTTGTGCTGAACGTCCGCCATCAGCAAGCCAAGCGCGCTGAAGAGCCCCGGCGAGTTCGGCACCAGCACGTGCTTGAGCCCCATCGCGCGCCCCAGCTCTGCGGCATGCAGCGGCCCCGCGCCGCCGAACGCGATCAAGGTGTAGTCGCGTGCGTCCCTGCCGCGCTCCACGGTCACCGCGCGAACCGCGCGGATCATGTTCGACGTAGCGACGGCATATATTCCGTACGCGGCGTCCTCGACCGATAGACCCGAGGCTTGGGCGATCTTGCTGTCGATCGCCTGGCGCGCCTTGTCGACCACGATCGACTTCGCGCCGCCGGCGATGGAAGAGGGATTGAGATAGCCCAGCGTTGCGTACGCGTCGGTCACCGTGGGCTCCGTTCCGCCCAAGTCGTAGCAGGCAGGACCGGGAGACGCCCCCGCGCTCCGCGGGCCCACTCGCAGCGCGCCCCCGGCGTCGAGCCAGGCGATGCTGCCGCCACCGGAGCCGACCTCGGCGATCTCGATGGAAGGCACGCGAATGACCTGTCCTCCGCCGCCGCTGCCCGAGTGGCTCATGCCGCCGCCGACGTGGTATTCGGCCGATTCGAATGGCTTGCCGTCCTCGATCAGCGATGCCTTGGCGGTGGTGCCGCCCATGTCGAAGGCGATGAGGTTGCGCTCGCCCGTCTGCTGCGCGAGATAGCACGCGGCCAGAACCCCCGCTGCCGGCCCCGATTCAACGATATTGACGGGGCGCTTTCGCGCGAGGTCCGCCGACATCAGGCCGCCGTTTGACTGCATCACGAGCACATTGCCTTTGTAGCCGACCGATACGAGCGCTTTCTGCAACTGATCGAGGTAGTGGTCGACCACCGGCATCAGGTAGGTATTGATGGCCGTTGTGCTCGTGCGCTCGAACTCGCGAGCCTCGCCGAGCACGTCGGTCGACGGGCAGATCGTCATGCCGGGAAAAGCCTCCTCTCCCACCGCTTGCACGAGCCTCTCGTGCGCCGCATTCACGTAGGAATTCATGAAGCATACGGCGACGCTCTTGATGCCGGCCGCGCGCAACTTCTCCAGCTCGCGCTGCACCTGGCTTCGGTCGGGCGCGCGGAGCACTTCGCCGCGCGCCGAAATCCTTTCGTCGATCTCCAGCCGCAGCGCGCGGGGCACGAGCGGCGCGGGCTTCAGCCACTTGAGGTTGTGAACGTCCGCGCCCCAGCCGCCGCG
>DASXQW010000297.1:0-4732 GCA_036506975.1 Casimicrobiaceae bacterium
GAGGTCTGGCGCACGCGTGCCTGCGCGGCGGTAACAGCCTGTTCCTGTGCCTGCAGCGCGAGCGCCAGATCCTTGGGATCGATACGCATGAGCGGTTGGCCGCGCCTGACGTTTTGGCCGGTATCGACCAAGCGTTCCAGAACCTTCCCGGAGACTCTGAACCCCAGGTCGCTCTGCACGCGGGCCGCGACGATGCCGGTGAAGGAACGCTCTGACGATGTAGTCTTCTTGACAGCCACTACGCGCACCAGCGGAGGCTGCGTCCGTGGGTCCGTTGAAGAAGTGGCGTCGGTGCATGCCGCCAAGACGAAGGGCAACAGCCCGACGAGGGCAACGAACGGAACACCGCAGCGCTGCATCATTGTTTCGTAGGAATCGACGATGAGCGCTTTCATTACAACGCCACCTGCGCATCGAGGTGGAGATCCTTTCGGACGCCGGCGTCCACCAGGCTAGCAGGCGCAAATCTGCGCAGAATTCGCAGGCGGTTGGCGAGCCCACCGGCTGCATATCGGAGTTTCGGCCGCGCCGCGATAGCAGCTTTGAGCACAACGTCTGCCACGATCCCAGGCTCGTCTCCAGCCTCGACGACTTCCTTGAGCCTCTTGCCCAGCGCCGCACGAACTTCGCGATACTCGTCGAGCTTCGAGTCGGGCTGCAGGAAGTTCGCGTCGAACCGCGTCTTCGTGTACGCGGGCTCGATGACCGAGACCCGAATGCCCCTCGTGCGCAGCTCATGGTCGAGCGACTCCGAATAGCCTTCGATCGCGTGCTTGGTCGCCGCATAGAGCGCCATGTAAGGCATTGGCAGGAAACCAAGCACCGAGCCGATGTTGATGATGCGACCACCCCCCTGGTGCCGCATGTGAGGCACGACGGCACGCGTCATCCGGACGATCCCGAAGGAGTTCGTATCGAAGATCGCTCGGGCCTGTTCGATCGAGCTCTCTTCCGCGCTGGCCGGCGCGACACCGAAGCCGGCGTTATTCACGAGCAGGTCGATGCGGCCTTCCAACCGCAACACTTCTGTGACAACGGTTTCGACTGATTCATCGCTCGTCACGTCGAGGGGCAGCATCGCGAACGATCGCTGGCCCGCTTGTGCTCCCCGTCTGCTGGTGCCGTACACCTTGTAGCCGGCGCTTGCGAGCCGCTCTGCCGTGGCTTCGCCGATGCCTGACGAGGCGCCTGTAACGAGCGCTATCTTGCTCTTCATGATCTGCGGTCCTTTCTTCATGGGAATGGCTTGACATAGGCGTATATGCGCGTATAGTGAGCGTATATGCGCCTATTGTCAAGAGGAACCTTCTGATGCCCTCGGAAAGCTCGGCCCGGTGGCCGGAATGCAATTGCCTGGCGCTGCGCCAGGCAGCCCGCCACGTTAGCCAGTTCTACGACCAGTACATCGCGTCCACGGGACTGCGGACTACACAGTTCTCGATCCTCGCGAAGCTGAAGGGACTGGGACCGATGACCATCAACGCCCTTGCCCGCGAACTGGTGATGGATCGCACCACGCTTGGCCGGACCATGCTGCCGCTGGAGCGCGACGGCCTCATTGCCATCAAGGACGGAATCCTGGATCGCCGCAGCAAGGAGCTTGCAGTGACCAAAGCCGGCACCGAGCGCCTGCAGCGCGCCGCGAAACTGTGGGTTGAAGCGCAGAAGGAATTTGAGGAGCGCTTCGGCGCCAGACGCGCGTCCGATCTGCGCGGCCTTCTGGGCGAGGTCGTTTCGTGCGAGCTCGAAAAGACCGCCTCCGGATCCACCCGGCAACGCCAGCAGACTCGAGCGAGGCTCTAAAGGGTGCGATATCTCGAGGATTTCGAACCGGGACAGAAATTCGCCTCGGGCCGGCTTTCGGTCTTCCCACTTCCAGCGCAGCTGACACACCTCTTGCTCACGACAACCAGTGTTGACGGAGAGTGCCGGTACCGGAATTACAAACGTCGGTGTTCGTGATCCCGGCCGAATTTGGCGGCCGCTCGGGGCGCTCAGGTGTCAAGAACCGCGAGGACCGGGTGGGTAGTGCTAAACGACGTGGCCAAGCGGATGATCGACGCGCAGCGTGGGTTGCATCGGGAGTTCGTGTTCGTCGCCAGCAAAGGCAAGCCACGCAGGCCGATCCGCTACATGAGCTGAGCACTCTGGCAGATCGACATCGTCGTGCAGGCCCTATACCGCCTGTGGCTTGCAGCACCCGGTGAATCGTCGTGGGTCGCTGGCAGAGGGCACGTCCGATCTCCAAGGATCGTCTCGCCAGCCTCATATCGACGCCAGAGTTCCTCCCGCTGCGCTCCTGAAATGATCGCGCGACGTCCTAGTCTCATGCCGAACACCTCCTGGGCTAAGATTAGCTGAGGTGTTTCGTTGATCCATTGAGACCGCCTTACCTATGTGACCGGAATAGACCCGCAATTGGTGGCGCGCCCGGCAGGATTTGAAACCACGACCCCCTGGTTCGTAGCTTTTCAAGTGCGTGAAATTTGCTATTTTTATTGACTAATTAGGACTGCCCGTCCACCAGATGCTCCTCAGTGTTTTACTGGTTTTCACAGCGAGTCCCCAAAAAGTCCCCATGCGCCGGAATAGATAAGGCTTCTGAATTCGAGGTGCACAGATAAGCGTTAGAGCGTGCGATTCAGATTATCGAGTTGACCGAGCCCCCGTCCACCAGCAGGTTCTGCCCAACGATGTACCCCGAGTCCGCACTACACAGAAACGCGCATGCCTTTCCGAACTCGTCCGGATCTCCGAACCTGTTTGCCGGCACCGCGGCCATCTGCGTCTTCGCATACGTCTCGTAGTCTTGATTCGCTTTAGCCGCGAGCTTGCGCAGGCCGTCCATCTGACGAGCCGTCGCGAACGCCCCGGGCAGCAGGTTGTTGATCGTGACGTTGTGTTTCGCCACCTGCCGTGCGAGGCCTCCCACGAAGCCCGTCAATCCTGCACGCGCGCCGTTGGACAGCCCCAGATGCGGCAACGGCGCTTTTACCGACCGCGACGTGATGTTGACGATGCGACCGAAACGTCGCTCGATCATGCCATCCAGGACGGCGCGGATCAGCATGATCGGCGTGATCATGTTGTCGTTGACCGCCTTTTGCCACTGCGACTCGTCCCAGTCGCGGAAATCTCCGATGGGCGGTCCGCCCGCGTTGTTGACGAGAATGTCCGGCGCGGGACATGCGGCAAGCAGCGCCGCGCGTCCTTGCGCCGTGGTCACGTCCGCCGGGACGGCGATCACGCGAACGCCCGACGCCGCACGGATTTCCGCGGCTGTCGCTTGCAATGCGTCTTCGCCGCGCGCGTTGATCACGACGTCGACGCCTTCGTTTGCCAGCGCAAGAGCGCATCCCTTGCCAAGACCTTGGCTGGCCGCACATACGATAGCCTTGCGGCCGCGAATCCCCAAGTCCATGAGCTTGAACTCCCTTAAGCGGCCGTGGCTGCCGGCGCCGGGCGCTTGTGCAGAACGCCGTCCTTCATGATGGCGATGAGGCGGGTGCGATCCTCGAGTATGGAAACATCCGCAAGCGGATCGCCGTCCACGAGCAGGAGGTCGGCGAGATAGCCGGGCCTGACTTGCCCAAGCTCGTCGCCAAGTCCCATGAGCGCGCCCCCGTCCCTTGTCGCAGCGACAATCGCCTCCATCGGCGTAAAGCCCATCAAGTCGACGAAGTACGTGAGGTCGCGCGCGTTGCGACCGTGCGGATTCCACAAGAAGCCGTAGTCGCCGCCGGGCAGGACGCGCACGCCCCTGGCCTTGAGGTCGATCATGCACTCAATCGTCAGGTCGAGATCGCGTTGTATGCGCGCCTTCATTGCCGGCGTGGAGGGCAGCCCGTACTTGCCCGCATCGGCCAGGCGTGTGATCGTCACGGAAATCGCAGGAGCGACAAAAATGCGATCCTTGTGTGCCTCGAGAAGGTCCTTCGCCTCTTCGTCCGCATAGCTTGCGTGGTAGATCGCCGTCACGCCATGACGTGCGCATAGCTTGATCGATTCCGCACTGCGAGCATGCGCAGCGACGACGCGCTCGTGCGAACGCGCAACTTCACACACCGCCCGGACCTCGTCGTCCGTCATCAGCGTTCTATTCGAAGGGACGGCGGGCGTGGAAGTGTCACCCGACGGTACGATCTTGAGCACGTCGACCCCCTCGCGGCAAGCTTCGCGCGCTGCCCGGCGAAAAGCGTCGGCACCGTCGCACGGCAGCGTATACATCGCATCGCCGGGGTCGAGATGCATCTGGCGCAGGTCGCCGACGCCGCCGGTGACCGTCAGCTGGACGCTCGCCGCGCGCAGGCGTGGTCCCGGGAATTCGCCGCGATCGATCGCGTTGCGCGTCACGATGTCCAGCCGCGGCTTGGTCGCCGCTGCCGAGAAGCAGCTGGTGAAGCCCTGATCGAGGTACAGCTTCGCATGCTTGAGCGTCAGAAGCAGGTGCTCTTCGATCGGGATCGACTGGAAAGCAAAGGGCGTCGCCTGGTCGACGAACGACAGGTGAGCGTGCGGCTCGATGAGGCCAGGCATCAACGTGGCGCCGGCGCAGGAGATCGTTTCCTCACCCTCTCGAACTGGCAGTGCGCCAGCCGATGCGGTCTCGACGATCCGGTTGCCGTTCACCCGTACATCGGCGTGGCGCGGCGAAGTTCCGGTTCCGTCGAGAAGCCGCGCATCACGAAAAAGCACGCTGCTCATTGTTTCTGCCCGCTTCAAACTGCAATTG
>DASXQW010000298.1:0-2091 GCA_036506975.1 Casimicrobiaceae bacterium
TTGTCCGAACGGCGCACCGCGCTCCTGATGGACGCCAATCTTTCGGGATTGCCGCCGTTTCTCGTCCGCGACGGCGGCGTCAACTCGGGATTCATGATCGCGCAGGTGACCGCCGCGGCGCTCGCTTCCGAGAACAAGGCCCTGGCCGTCCCGCGCAGCGTCGATTCGCTGCCCACATCGGCCAACCAGGAAGATCATGTGAGCATGGCGACCAATGCCGCGCTGCGCCTGACGCCGATGGCCGGCAACGCCGCGGCGATCGTCGCCGTCGAGCTGCTCGCCGCGGCGCAGGGCGTCGAGCTGCGGGCACCGCTTGCGACTTCGCCGCGGCTTCAGGCGGTACTCAAGCTCATTCGCAGCGATGCGGCGTTCTGGGATCGCGACCGGGCGTTTGCACCGGACCTCGAGCGCGTGCGCGCTCGCGTCGAGCGCGGCGAATTCACGTCCGTTGTCGGCCCGATGTTGTAGCCTGGGCTGAGGCCGAAGGCCGAAGCCCGGGACATCGTCGCGACCAACTGTCATTTCCCCCGGTATCCCCCGGATCAAGTACGGGGTCAGCCCGGGCTACGCAATGCGCGCAGGCGATGACGGATGACGCGCCGCCGCGGTCGCGCGACAATAAGCTATTCGCTCAAGCGGAGCCGATTGATGAAGCGAGACGATCTAAGCCACTTGTCCAACACGCGTTCTCAGGACCGCGTCATCCGCGCGCCGCGCGGGACCGAGCTGAGCGCGAAGAGCTGGCTCACCGAGGCACCGCTGCGGATGCTCATGAACAATCTCGATCCCGAGGTCGCGGAGCGGCCGCAGGACCTGGTCGTCTACGGCGGCATTGGACGCGCCGCGCGCAACTGGGAATGCTTCGACGCCATCGTCGCGGCGCTGAAGGAGCTCAACGACGACGAGTCGCTGCTCATTCAGTCGGGCAAGCCGGTCGGTGTGTTCAAGACGCATCCTGACGCGCCGCGCGTGCTGATCGCCAATTCGAACCTGGTGCCGAAGTGGGCGACGTGGGAACATTTCAACGAGCTCGACCGCAAAGGTCTCATGATGTTCGGTCAGATGACCGCTGGTTCGTGGATCTATATCGGCAGCCAGGGCATCGTGCAGGGGACCTATGAGACTTTCGCCGAAGCGGGCCGCCAGCACTACGGAGGCGAGCTCGCCGACAAATGGATCCTGACTGCGGGCCTGGGCGGCATGGGCGGTGCGCAGCCGCTGGCGGCGACAATGGCCGGCGCGTCGCTGCTGGCGATCGAGTGCCAGCCTTCGCGCATCGAGATGCGTTTGAAGACGCGTTATCTCGACGTTCTCGCGCGAGACATCGACGATGCGCTGGCGATCATCGCCGACGCCTGCGCGAAGCGCAAGCCAACCTCGGTCGGATTGCTCGGCAATGCAGCGGAGATCCTGCCCGAGCTCGTCCGGCGCAAGGTATCTCCGCATCTGGTCACCGATCAGACCTCGGCGCACGATCTCGTCTATGGTTATCTGCCGGCGGGATGGTCGCTGGAGCGTTGGCGCACGGCGCAGAACGATCCGTCGCAGCATGCCGAGCTCTCCGCCGCGGCGCGGAGCTCGATCCGCTCGCACGTCGAGGCGATGCTCGAATTCCACGCCCAGGGCATCCCGACGGTCGATTACGGCAACAATATCCGCCAGGTCGCGTTCGACGAAGGCGTGAGCAACGCGTTCGCTTTCCCGGGATTCGTGCCCGCCTATATCCGGCCGCTGTTCTGCGAGGGCAAGGGACCTTTTCGTTGGGTCGCTCTGTCCGGAGACCCGGAAGACATCCGCAAGACCGACCGCAAGGTCAAAGAGCTTTTTCCGGGCGATGCCGCGCTGCATCGCTGGTTGGATCTTGCGGGAGAGCGGATCGCCTTTCAGGGGCTGCCGGCACGGATCTGCTGGCTTGGCCTGGGCGAGCGCCATCGGGCCGGGCTCGCCTTCAACGAGATGGTCGCGAGCGGCGAGATCAAGGCACCGATCGTCATCGGCCGCGATCATCTCGACGCGGGCTCGGTGGCAAGTCCGAATCGCGAGACGGAAGGCATGGCCGACGGATCGGACGCGGTTTCGGACTGGCCGCTG
>DASXQW010000299.1:0-10635 GCA_036506975.1 Casimicrobiaceae bacterium
GAACGCGCGCAGATCGGTCATCTCCGGGTCGGCGGAGTTGCTGACCAAGATCACTTGCACGTAGCGCACGCCCTTGATGTCGCGTGCCCATTTGACCGCCGGCGTGGTGCCCAGGGCGATTCCGGCTTGCAGGTCGCGCGCCACCTTGCTCTGCGCGTTCGCCTGCATCGACTGCGCGTGCGCAGTGGAGGGAACCGCTCCGAACACCGAGAGTGCGAAGAGTCCTGCGGGGAGAAGCATCCGCACGAACAAGGCTAGCCAGCGTGATGTTGCGGTGACGAATTTGTCAACCACACTACGCGATGAACGCATGAAATACCTCTACCTTGGTTTTATTCCGTTGTAAGCGTTGCGGTTGTTATTTCAACGCAAACGGCGTGCCATATTCTGACTACCGGGCGGTCTCGACGCGGCAGCCGAGCGAGAGCTCCGTGTAGTGCCCAAAGCCCGTCTCCTGAGGATCGGCAGCGATCTCGAAGACTTTCGTTGTCGCCTACACCGCGGGTGCTTGGCAAAAGCGCGCCAACTGCACTCCCGAAACGCCATGACAATGTCATAGCATTTGGAGCGAAGCGTCGAGCAGCAATGGCGAAACGGTGCCAGGGGGCGAGGGGCACAATCTGCGGCGGCGTAGCGTGGCGACGACCGTGCCGCGGAATTGTGCCGCGCAGCGGCATTCATCGGCTGCCGCAGGGCGACACCTGGGCGCGGTGGCCGCGCTCCAGCGTGGTGCGTCGTCGCGCTTCGTTCAACAGCGTGTCTAGTGCGTCTATGCGATCGCGCAGGGCATCAGTTTCGTCAACACCGCGGAGATGTAACTGGGCCGCTGACAGGAAACGGACAGGCAGTCAGTGCAGCGTGGCAGACCTTGGAACGATCCTGGCGAGCGTCACTTTTCCTCTTCCACGTGGTCCCACGGAGAGCGACCGCTCGGGTGCAGCAACACGTAGTATTCGCGTAGCGCTTCCAGCTCCTGAGCGATTTTCGGCGGGAATCCTTTGCGGCTGCCGCGACGGTCGACGAGCAGGGCGTCCAGATACACTTCGCAGCTTGCCACCTGTTTCCATAGGTGGCGGAGCCTGTTCGCAATTCGCGGGAACTGCCGAGCCAGTTCCATCGGGCGAACATCTTGCGGCAAAGATGCAAGCCACGTTCGGGTGACGTCGAGCAAGGGCTCGTTCAGGGTCCGCGTACGTTTGTCGGTCAAGTTGCTTGCGACCGGTTTCGCCGATTCTCCTTCGAGCGCCCGCCGCGCCTCTTCCACCGAGACTGTCGTGAATTCAAGCGGTTTCATAGATTCCTCCCCTGATAGCTGAGAGTTCTCAGACCTAGCGACGGCAAGTCAGCGATCATTAGATCAGAGTCAATCGGTGCTCCATTGGCCATAGTGACGACCCAAGACATTTTGTGACCGCGTACGGCATTCGCAGCGGGCCCAAGGCGGACTTGGGGAGGCTAGCATCAGAGCAGCAATTACCCTGCCACTCTGGCGCATGATCAGTACGAACTTGGTCGCTCAGCCAAGCTTGACGAGTTGCTTGCCGAAATTCTCGCCCTTGAGCAAGGCGATGAGTCCTTTCGGAGCATTGTCGATGCCGTGGATCACCGATTCGCGGTACTTGAGCTTGCCTTCGGCGTGATAGCGCACCAGCGCTTCGAGCGCTTCGCCGTAGCGATCCTTCCAATCGAACACGATCATGCCCTGCATTTTGATGCGGTTGACGAGCACCGAGCGAAACGCCTTGTAGCCATACGGCTCGCTGTACTCGGCGATGAGCCCGCACACGACGATCCTCGAGAACCGGTTCATGAGTCGCAGCACCGTGTCGAGGACCTCGCCGCCGACGTTCTCGAAGTCGACGTCGACGCCTTTCGGGCAGGCCTTGCGCAAGTCGTCCAGCAGGTTGCCGGCCTTGTAATCGACACAGGCATCGAACCCGAGCTCCTGCACCACGTAGTCGCACTTGGTTTTGCCGCCGGCGATGCCGACGGCGCGGCAGCCCTTTATCTTCGCGAGCTGACCGACCACGCTGCCGACGGCGCCGGACGCTGCCGACACGACGACCGTTTCGCCCGCTTTCGGTTGCCCGATCTCGGACAACCCGAACCAGGCAGTGATTCCCGGCATGCCCAGAACGCCAAGGTAATATGACGCCGGCGCGCGCTTGACGTCGATCGGCGTGAGCTCGCCACTTTTCGCCACGCCGTAGAGTTGCCAGCCGAGCTGCGTCAACACCTTGTCGCCCGGCTTGAACCGCGCGTCCTGCGACTCGATCACCTCGCCGACTGTCTGGCCGATCATGACCTCGCCGAGCGGCACCGGCGGCACATACGACTTGGCTTCGCTCATGCGGCCGCGCATGTAGGGGTCGAGCGAAAGCCACTGGTTTTTCACGAGCACTTCGCCCGCAGCCGGCTTGGCGACAGGCGCCTCGACGATGCGAAAATTCTCTTCCGCTACCGCGCCTCGCGGGCGACTCGCCAGAAGCACTTGCTTGTTCAGGTCGGTCATTTGCCGGGCCCTTCGCCAGCGGAAGCTCCAGCGGTCGCCGACTCTCGCGGATCGTGCTGGAGCGTGAAGAAGAACGTCGCGCCGTCGCCGGGCTTCGATTCGGCCCAGACGCGACCGCCATGGCGATTGACGACGCGCTGGACGATCGCGAGTCCGACGCCGGTCCCGGGATACTCGGCGCTGCTGTGCAGCCGCTGGAACACGCCGAACAGTTTGTCGTAATACTTCATGTCGAAGCCGGCGCCGTTGTCTTTCACGTAGTAGACAGCCGGATCGCCCGCATTCCGGCGGCCGACTTCGACGACGGCGGGATCCTTGCCGCGCGTAAACTTGACCGCATTGCTCAGCAGATTGGCCAGCGCCTGCTTCAGAAGCGCCGGATCCGCTTCGACGATCCCGAGGTTACCGACCACGAAATCGATCGTGCGACCATTGTGGCTGGGGCGCGTCTCGTCGATGAGCTGCTGGACGAGACTGTCCAGTTGCACCGGCCGGGTCCGCAGCGGCTCGCGCCCGAGGCGGGAGAAGGCGAGCAGATCGTCGATCAATCGTCCCATCTGCTGACTGCTTGCACGCACTACGCCGAGCAGGCGATTGCCTTCTGCGTCGAGCTTGCCGCTGTAATCCTCTTCGAGCATCCGCGCATACCCGTCGACCGCCCGCAACGGCGCGCGAAGGTCGTGCGAAACCGAATAGGAAAACGCATCCAGCTCCTTGTTGGCGACCTGCAGCTCCTCTGTGCGCTCGCGCACTCGCAGCTCGAGCTCCTCGGCCTGGTGCTTGACGCGCTCGTAGAGCCGCGCCTGTCGGACCGCGATCGCAAGTTGCGTCGCTACTTCACGGGCGATGCTCTTCTGCTCGTCGGGAAATTTCGCGGTGTCGCCTCCGAAGCTGACTGCCCCGATCAGCTCGCCGCCCGCGATCATGGGCATCACCATGTAAACGTGGACTCCCGAGGCGAGCAGCGCGTCGACTTCGGGACCCGGGGGCAAGGCGTGGGTGTCGATGACCTGGGATTCGCCTCGTTTGAGCGCTTCCACGTCGCCCATCAGCCGTATCGAGTAGCGCACGCCCGGTCCGACATGAGTGCGGCGGCGGCCAGCCGCGGCCAGCCATTCCACTTCGCCGGCCTCGAGATGGAAGATGTTCACGATCGCGCGCACCACGCCGAGCACCTCGCGCAGCGGCTGAATCGCCGCTCCGGCAATTGCCTCGGGAGACTCCTCCGCGGCCACGGCGCGGTCGATCTCGTGCAGGATCGCCAACCGACGGGCGTGCTTGCCTTGCGTCTCGACGAGCCGGCCGTAGAGCATGCTGTTTTCGATCAACAGCATGATGAGCACGAAGCTTCCGGCCAGCAGCCCGTAGATCCGCCCCGCGTAGAAGCCGAAGTCGAAGCGGCCGGCGTTGAGGACCGCGGACAGCGCGATGTCGAAAAGCCACGCCCACATGACGACCATGAGCCACAGATCGAGCACCGTATGCGGCTTTCTTCGCCAGAGGGCGAAGAGGGCAACAAGGCTGAACAACCAGACGCTCGAAACGACGCCGATCATCGCCGGTGTATACCGGTTGCCCTGCATGATCGAAGGAAGAGCGTCCTGCCCGATAGTCGCGAGCAACGTCAGCCCGCAAACGACCACGAGAACGGCGGCGATGCTGAACGGAATGGCGATGCCGGCGCGGCTGCGGGCTTGGATCGTCTGCTGGCCGTGACCCTTCAACAGTGCATAAGCCACGACGAGGACGGGGAAGCCGCCGTGCCAGAACATGTACAGCCAAGCCGTGCTCTGCGGCCCGGCGCCCAGCAGGCCGTTCGGTGCGAACAGGCCAGGGAAGGTGAGCGCGTGGGCGACGGTGATCAACGATATGAACAGATAGCCGCTGGCCAGTATCAGCAGCGCCCGCGATTTGAGGAAGATGAACTGACCGAACAGCAGGACAGCGGTGACCAGGTCGTTGACCACCAGCGCCGACTCGTAAATCGGGATGAACGCCCAGACCGGCGTGAGCTGCACCTTCGCGAACGGGACCGCCGCGACAAAGACGACTACGGAAACCGCTACGACGGCCAGCGCGAGGCGGCGCTCACGCGGCCCTGCCGGCAGCGTCGACAGGAATATCGGGCGCTCGTCCGTCAGCTCGCGCGCCATGCCCCTCCCTTGTTGCTCTCAAGCGGCCGGCAAGCTGCCGCGTTCGAGCAGTGCCCGCATCTCGCTCGCGGGTACGGGACGCGCGAAGTAATAGCCCTGCGCCTCCCCGCAGCCGTGGGCTTTGAGAAATTCGAGTTGCTCGACCGTCTCGACGCCCTCGGCGGTCACGTCGAGCATCAGCGCCTGCGCGACCACGATGATTGCGCGGACGATTGCCGCATCGTCCGGATCATAGGCGATGTCGCGGACGAAGGATTGATCGATCTTGAGCCCGGTAACCGGGAAGCGCTTGAGATAGCTCAGGCTCGAATACCCCGTGCCGAAATCGTCGAGCGAGATTCGCACATCCATTCCGCGCAACAGAGCCATGGTATTGATCGTCTCGTCCGTGTTCAACATGACCGCGCTCTCGGTGAGCTCGATCTCGAGGTGCTCCGCCCGGAGGCGGGTGGACTCGAGCGTGGTGCGCACCGTCTCGACCAGATCCTTGTCGTGGAGCTGCCGCGCCGAGATATTGACGGCAATCGGCACGTATCGCAGCCCATCATCCTGCCACGCCCGGTTCTGCCTACACGCCTCGTGGAGCACCCATTTGCCGATCTGCACGATCAAGCTGCTTTCCTCGGCGACGGGAATGAATTTTCCCGGCGGGATCATTCCACTTACCGGATGCTGCCAGCGCAGCAGCGCTTCCATGCCGATGATGCGCCCGGTCTTGAGGTCGACTTTCGGCTGATAGTGAAGCACGAACTCGTCGCGCTCGAGCGCCTTCCATAGATCCGTTTCCAGCGTCAGGCGCTCGCCGAAGTTCGCATTCATCTCGGACGAGTAGAGCTGAAAGGTATTGCGGCCGAGATCCTTCGCCCGATACATCGCCGTGTCGGCGTTGCGAAGCAGCGTGTCGGGGTCTTCGCCGTCACGGGGAAAGCTCGCGATCCCGACGGAGCAGGTCACCTTGAACTCCCGCTGATCGATCACAAACGGCTGCAGGATCGCCGCCATGACTCGCTGTACGACGTGATAGACGCTGTCATCGTGCTCCTGCTCGGTGACCAGCAGCACGAATTCATCGCCGCCCAGCCGCGCTACGGTGTCGCCCTCGCGAACGCAGGCCACGAGCCGCTCCGCTACGATCTTCAATAGCCGGTCGCCGATGTCGTGACCGAGGCTGTCGTTGACCAGCTTGAAGTTGTCGAGATCGATGAACGCCAGGCTGAACGGACGCTCGTAGCGGTGTGCCAGCGCGAGCGACTGTTGCAACCGGTCCTTGAGAAGATTGCGGTTGGCGAGCCCGGTGAGCGCGTCGTGATTTGCCTGATGCTCGAGCTCTTCCTGGTAGCGCTTGATCTCGGTGATGTCGTATTGAACGCCGACGAAATGCGTGACCGCGCCGGAGCGAGGATCGTGTACGGGCGTCACGTAAAGCATATTCCAGAACAGGCTGCCGTCCTTGCGATAGTTGCGCAGCAGCGCCTGCGCGTCGTGCTGTTCGGCGATGGCGCGGCGGATCTTGTCGAGCTCGGGTTGATCGCGGTCCGCGCCTTGGAGAAAACGGCAGTTGCGGCCGATCGCTTCGTCGCGGCTATACCCGGTGACTTGCTCGAAAGCGGGATTGATGTACACCAGCGGCATATCCGGATCGGCTGCACTCACGATCATGATCGCGTTCACGCTCGCTTCGACGGCGCGGTCGCGCAGGCGTAACGCCTCTTCGGTCTCCCGCAGCACTACCCGTTCGGCGGCATCCTTCAGCGCGCGGCGGACCGCGCTTGGCAGTCGCGGCAGGTTGGTCTTGAGGACGTAGTCGTTGGCGCCGCCCCGCAGCGACTCGATCGCGGTTTCCTCGCCGATCGTTCCCGACACGAAGATGAAGGGAAGGTCGGGCCGCATCCGGCGCACGATGCCGAGCGCCGACAAGCCGTCGAAATGCGGCAGGGCGAAGTCGGACAGGACGATGTCGGGCGCGAACTCGATGCATTCGCGGATGAGCTCGGCTTCGGTCTCCACGATGCGGTGCTCGAATTCCAGGCCGGCGCGCTTGAGCTCGCGCAGCGTGATCTCGGCGTCCGAGGACACGTCCTCGACCATCAGGACCTTGAGCGCGCCCATGGGTTGCGTCATCGCGCGTTGTCCAGAGCCGCGCCGGGAAGGCGATTGACGAGCACCCAGTAACACCCGGCTTTGGCGACTTCGTCGACAAACTTCGCGAAGTCGACGGGTTTGACGACGTAGCTGTTCACGCCCAGCGAATAGCTGGCGACGATGTCGCGCTCCTCGGCGCTGGAGGTCAACATCACCACCGGTATCGCCTTGGTTTCTTCGTTCGACTTGACCTGCCGGAGCACCTCGATGCCGTCGACCTTCGGCATCTTCAAGTCGAGCAGCACGAGCTTCGGCGCGCCCGCAGGCCGCGACGCATACGCGCCGCGCCGGAAAATGAAATCGAGCGCTTCGGCGCCGTCCTTTACCCGGACGAGATGATTGGCGAGGTTGTTGCGACGCAGAGCCCGGATCGTCATCTCGGCGTCGGCGTCGCTATCCTCGGCGAGCAATATTTCGACCTGCTCGAAGTCGTTCATCCAGCCCTCGCTCGGCGCCGACTGGAATGGCAACTCCCTTTCGATGGATTACTGCTTTGGAAGACGGCGGCGATCGCCGCCGATAGCGAAGCCGTTCGCGCCGCATTGGCGCCTTGCTGGTATTTCCTCAATGGCGGCATGATGAGTCGGTCTCTCCGTTGTCGCGTCCCCCGTGGCCCCTACCTGGCTCCCCAGGCCGAAAATAGCATGGGTTATCTCGCACGTACAGTACATGGAGTCGAAAAGGAACTGTACCGACGATGATAGAGACGCGCGTGAACCATTGTAGCTTGCGGCATTTTCAGAGGGCGCCAACGGGTTTCGCGGTTGCGGCAAGCCGTCTGCGTATCAGGTTTGTTGTGCTGGACAGCCAAGGGTCGCTGCTCGCGCGATTCGACCTTGTCGCCCCGGCCGGGTGGACGACGCGCTCACACAGCCGGGCGCTCAACTCCGTCAATCCACAGGCTCAGCATGCCGATCGAACGGATTTCGATGCCGTCGATCGCGACGTGCACGGATTCGCCGTCGCGCTGTGCCCCCAGCACATAGAGCAGCGGCAGGTAATGCTCCGGCGTCGGGACCGCGAGGCGCGCATCCGGGCCGGCCCGAGGGTAATCGATCAGCCGATCGTATTGGTTGGTCGCGATCGCATCGCGCACGTAGTCATTGAAGCGCGTCGCCCAGTCATACGCCGCACCGCCGCCCCAGCCGATCAGCCGCAGGTTGTGAACGACGTTGCCGCTGCCGACGATCAGCACGCCCTCGTCGCGCAGGGGCGCGAGGCGCGCGCCGAGTGCATGATGAAACGCCGCCGGTTGCGTGGCGTCGATCGCGAGCTGCACGACCGGCACGTCCGCCTTCGGAAACGCGTGCTTGAGCACCGACCAGGTGCCATGGTCGAGGCCCCAGGATTGATCGAGGCCGACCTCGACAGGCGCGAGGAGCTCGCGCACGCGAGCGGCGAGGGCGGGGTCGCCGGGGGCAGGATACTGCACGTCGAACAGCGCCTGCGGAAAGCCGTAGAAATCGTGGATCGTCTTCGGCTGCTCCATACCCGTGACCGCCGTGCCGGGCGTGTACCAGTGCGCGGAGATCGCGAGGATTGCTTTCGGCGTGCTAGCCAGCGCGCCGAGCTGCCGCCACGCGTCGGTGTAGCGGTTTCGCTCGAGCGTATTCATCGGGCTGCCGTGTCCGAAAAAAATCGCCGGCATGCGGGGGGTGATTTGCGTCGTCATTGACCGATCCGTGCGCTACGTCCCGCGCAATCGCGCAGGGGATTCATTAAACAATGCGGCCGATGGCGGGCAATTGCAAGCTCGCCGATCCCGGTCGCGCGGTTATGCGCTTTTCGTAGAGCCGAATTCATTCGGCCGCGACCGCCCATGCACCGCCGCGTGCGAATAAATTCGTACCTACGAAACCCTGCGCAGCCAGCCGCGCAATCGCGCGCCGAACACGTTTTCCGCCAGCCCAGCGAGCACGAGCGCGACGCCTATCATCTGCAACGGCGCCAGGCCTTCGCTCAGAAAAATCGCGCCACTCGCGAGCCCGGACACAGGGATGAGCAATCCGAAGGGCGAGACGAGCGCGGTGGGGTATTTGTGCAGCAATCGCGCCCAGGACGCAAAGCCGAACAGCGTCGCGCCCCACGCGAGCAGAAGCACGCTGCCCCACGCGAGCGGGCTTGCCGACGCGATCGCGGTCCACACCGCGGAGCCGCCTTCGAACGCGTAGGACAAGAGCGCCAAGGGCAGCGGCGGCACGAGGCTCGACCAAACGACCAGCCCGAACATGTCATCGTCGTACTTCGCCGCCCGCTTCGCGACCACGTTGCCCACGGCCCATGCAAGCGCGCTGGCGATCACGAGCAGGAACCCGATCAGCGTCGTGGTGACGCCGGCTTGCAGCTTGTACACGCCGAGCAGAACGACGCCGACCGTCGCGATCGCGGCGCCGATCAGATCCTCTCTGTACAGGCGGTCGCCGAGGAAGGCGATCGCGAGCCCGACGGTGAAAAAGATCTGGACCTGGATCACGAGCGAGGACAAGCCCGCGGGCATGCCTAGCTTCATGCCCAAGAACAGAAGCCCGAATTGAACGACGCCGATGGCGAAGCCGTAAGCGGCGATGTAGCTCCATGGCATGCGTGGGCGCTTGATGAAAAACGCCAGCGGCACGGCGGCGAGGGAAAAGCGCAATGCCGCGAGCGCGAACGGCGGAATCTCGCGCAAGCCGACCTTGATCGCGACGAAGGAGAAGCCAAAGAGCGCGACGACGGCAAGGATCAGCGCGAGATCGCGCGCGGTCAGGTGCGCCTTGGCGCTCAAAGCTCGACCGCGCGCCGCGTCTGCAGCGATTCGCGCAACGCGACGCCGATGCGGGTCGCTTCGGTCGCGTCGCCCAGCGTAAGCGCCGGCGGCCGATCGTCCTGCACGGCCTGCACAAATTCCATCGCCTCGCGCAGGAACGCCTCCTCGAAGCGCTCGTAAAACGTCGGTGTGCACTCGTTGCGCAGGCCGTGCGCGTCGGAGATCTCGACGCGGTTCAAGCGCGGGTTTTCGCCGATCGCAAGCCGGCCCTTGGTGCCGAAGATCTCGGTCGAGCTCTCGTGGCCGTGCGCCATCGTACGCGAGGCGTAGAAACAGGCGAGCTTGCCACCCTCGAATTCGCAAGTGGCAACGCCGTTGTCGACGTCGCCAAACTCCCGCAGGCCCTCGTGGATCGCGATGGTGCCCGCGGCGAAGACGCGCAGCGGCTTCGGCCGACCCAGGAACCAGCGCGCGAGGTCGATATCGTGCACGGTGCAGTCGAGAAAGATCCCGCCGCTGGTCGGCGCGAAGCGCACGAAAAAGCCGGAAGGGTCGTTCATGTCGAGATTCTGCGAGCGCACCAGGAACGGCGTGCCGATCAGGCCGGAGCAGATCTTGTCGTACGCGTCGCTGTAGCTCGGATCGAAGCGGCGGCCGTAGCCGATCATTACCTTGAGACGCGGATGCTGCGCCGCCTCGGCTTCGACACGCCGGCATTGGCCAAGATCGAGCGCGAGCGGCTTTTCGCAGAACACGTGCTTGCCGGATTGCAGCGCCTGGACGATTTGCTCGGGGTGCAGCGACGTGGGCGTGACCAGGAATACCGCGTCGACATCGGCCTCTCCGAGCAGCGCCGCGTAATCGGCGTGTAGATTGCGCACGCCCAGCGTGTCCTTCGCCCATGCGAGCTCGTCGGCGAGCGGGCTGCACGCGGCGACGAGCTCGGCAGAGGACACGCGCTGCGCGAGATTTTGGGCGTGGCGGCGGCCGAGGCGACCCAGGCCGACGATGCCGATGCGCAGACGGGAAACTGTGGTCATGGACGTTGATGTGCGAATGAATTCGCACCTACGAGGAGCGCG
>DASXQW010000300.1:0-1512 GCA_036506975.1 Casimicrobiaceae bacterium
GTACGAGTTTACCGGGGCGCGCATAGCAAAAGCGACGGGCTACGAGATTTGAAGGTGCGGTGCGACAGTGGAGAGGGTTTGGGAGCAAGTTACGAACTGTTGACGATGGGAATGGGTACAGGTTGGGGCTGGGGGAGTTCAAGCAGGTCGCGGATCCACTGGATGAAGTCATGACCCCGTTGACAGCACGTCACCACCAGCGACGTCAGGATGCCTTGGGCGTGCGCTCCGGTTTCGCTCCGGTTGCCCGCCGATATCTTCCGCACGATTACCCCCAGGCGCGTCGCCCGCTCCGCCGCGTTGTTCGTCGGCTCCACGTTGTCATGGTGCAAAAAGGTGAAGATCTCGTCGCGGTGCCGTCGGAGGTGATCGCGAAACTTTCGGTTCGGCTCGCTGCAAAGCCGCGCCTGCAGCACGCGGTCCAGACGCCGCTCCAACCGCGTCACCTGACCGGCGAAGCCCCGCGCGCTATACGTGTCGCGCTGGGACCCCACACGGATCGCCTCGCGCAACAGCTTCGCCACCACGCGCGGGAACTGCACCGCTCGGCCGACCTGCGTGGTTTCCAACTCCGCCGCGCGACGCAGCAAGTGCGCGAGACATTGCGCTTTGAGACATCCCAACAGCCGATACGCCGCGAACCCATCGCAGCCCACGATGCCGCCAAACTCCTCGCCCAGCACTTCCAGCAGGATCTCATGGCCGCGCGAGTGCCGCACGCAGTAGATCGTCAGCTCCGGCGTGGTGAACACCCACAGCCACGCGTTCTTGCCGTACACGCGCCAGCCGGTCTCGTCCACGTTCACGACGCTGCTGGCGCGCAGTTCCGCGCGCAACTGCTGGAACGTCGGCTCGGCGGCGCGGGCGATGCGCTGACTGGCCCGCACGATGGTCCCCGGCGCGATCGGCAACAGGAAGATGCGTTCCAAGAGGTCGCAGATTTTGCGCAGCGGCATGCCCAGGCGATACTTGGCGTCCAGAGCGAAGGCCAGCGCGTTCGGGCCGATCTGATGCGCGGCGGCGGCGATGGCATCGGAGGTCTGCCGCGGGTGGCGACTCTGAAACCGCTTCTGGCAACACGGGCAGTAGCCGCTTTCGAGCACGAATTTGCGCATCTGCGGCAACACCTCGGCGGGGATGTCGATCTGCGTTTGCTCGTGGCGTTGCCGGTCTTGCAGCGGACCGCCGCACTGCGGACAGCCGGCGAGGGGGACATCGAAGACACAATCGAAAAAGTCCGGAGCGGCGCGATGGGCGGGTTCGTGGCCGGGTGGCCGACCGGGCGATTTCTTCTGGGCATCGGGCACGAGCTGGCGCCGGCGAAACGGCGCCGCCTGCCGCTTGCCCGCGCGGCGGGTTTCATCGAGCTGCGCCGTGAGCCGTTGCACATGCGCCTGCAGCTTGGCCAATTGCCGCTGCAGCCGCTCGACCTCGGCTTCCAGTTCACGACACCTCGGGCAGCCAGATTTCTGGGTCGAATCGCTGCCATCCATAGCAGCACAATATGTAACT
>DASXQW010000301.1:0-1741 GCA_036506975.1 Casimicrobiaceae bacterium
GGGCAGTTCTTCTATGGACACGCCCGTCCGGCCCAGGTTGTAGTTTCCCCAGGGTTCCGAAACTCTTGGCGTCGTCGGTGACAACCAGACGTCGTAGCGCGTGAAGTAGGCGCCGAGCTTGCGGCGCGCCGTGTTGATCGAGGCCATCGCGTTCAGGAACTGCTCCGGCTTCATCCGCCTGGCGTGCTCGTAGATTGCGAAGGTGACCGGCTCTAGCGTATCGGGACCGATCGCGTGACCGCTCCGCTTCGCGTAGCCCGCGAGGCGCAGGTCGAAGCCGAAAAACCAGACGTCCATCATCGAGCGCATGGCGTTGAGTCCCTCGAATCGCGGGCTCTCCTCGGATACATCGTGTCCCATGTCGGCCAGAACCCGTGCGACGTTCGCGACGGCGTCTGCGATGTCCGCATCGGTCTTCATGCCCATGAGCGCGTCGGTCGACCAGCCGATCCGAAGTCGCGCGGGTTTGCGCTTGATGAGCGCGCCGTAAGTCTCCGCGGGCCTCGGGATGACAAACGGGTCGCCGGGTTGCGGCACGGCGAGGCAATCGAGCATGGCCGCGGCGTCGCGCACGCTCTTCACCTGCACGAAGTTCTGCGCGAGGCCGTAGCCGAGCTCGTCGAGCATCGGGCCGTACGAGATGCGTCCGCGCGACGGCTTGAGGCCGACGCCGCCACAGAAGCTCGCCGGAATGCGGATCGAGCCGCCGATGTCCGAGCCATGCGCGATCGGCACGATGCCGGCGATCACTGCGGCCATCCCGCCGCCTGTCGATCCTCCCGCCGAGTGGCCCGCCCGCCATGGCGTGGAGGTGTTGCCGTAAAGCGCGCCCTCGGTTGTGCCGGACATCGAATATTCGGGCGCTGCCGAGCGGCCGAGGATGTTGACGCCCGCGGCGCGAAGCAGCTCGCAGTAGTGCGTGTCCTGCTGCGCGATCATGCCGCGGCAAAGCCGGCTGCCGAATTCGATCTTCCGCCCCGCCTCATGCCCGAAAACGTCCTTGATCAGGAACGGGACGCCGCGGAACGGGCCGTTGCCGAGGCGCTGCTCGTCGAGCGCCTCGATCCGATCCGGATACGTCTCCACCACCGCGTTGATCGCAGGATTGATCGCGGCGATTGCCGCCGCCGCGGTCGCGGCCAGCTCGGTTGGCGACACTTGCCCGCTCGCGACGAGCGCCGCGAGACCCAATGCATCGTGAGCGGCGTACTCGGCGAGCTTCATAGGATCCTGTCGTTGCGCTCGCGGTTGGAGGTGAGCCTAGCCGCGCGCCCGACGCGCCGTGGCGCGTCGCATCTCCGGAAGACCGAGGTTGCGCAACATCCGACGTACGTCAGCCTCTTTGCGTATTCGCCATTGTATCTGCCTTTTCCTAGGGAAGATTTCGAACCCGTCTCCGGGACAGCACTAAGCCGCAACACCGGGAATCTCTACGTTCCCATAACGCATCTGATCGCGAAGGAGGAGGGCGTGCCGATTAGCCTGTCACACCCGCGCCGCGCGGCGTCGGCGGTCGAAGAGGTCGTGCGCGGGCAGGCGGACGTCGGCGTGGACGGGATCAACGACGGCGAGATGAGCAAGCCGAGCTACGCGACTTGCTTCAAGGACACGGCACGAAGGCTTTCAATGCCGCATTATTTCTTGGTGTCTTTGCAATCCGGATTATCGAGCACAGAGGCTGCCAGATGATACCGCAGCGCGCGCAAGTCATTGAGAACGTCCGGCGGGAAGCCTCGTCTGC
>DASXQW010000302.1:0-3713 GCA_036506975.1 Casimicrobiaceae bacterium
ATTGACTTTGCCGCTTGCCCGTCCCGCCCGTTCACCGGACTTTCATTCTCTTTCACATCGGCCTCGAACACCTCCTGCAATTGCGCAGCCGCCTGCGCCGCCGTCTGGATGAGCTGCGTTTCGTCCTGACGCACGGCGTACTGCTCGTCCATCAACTTCTTGTCATGCTCCTTGAACAGGGCTACGGCGCGCGCCGCCTGCGCCGCCTCCATTCCTGTCAACTCCAGCGCCTGGCGCGCCGTTTCGAGGCTCGACAGAAAGATCTCACGTTCGATGACGTCGCGGTCGATGTCGAGGTCGCGCAGGCGGTAGTAGTGGACGCGATTGCGCGCCCGCGCAAGGATGGGAAGATTGGGAAAATTCTTGCGCACGACCGCCGCCGTCTTCAGCGAAGCCTCGACGTCGTCGATGGCCAACACGAAGAGCTTGGCGTCGCGCGCCCGGGCCGATTCGAGCAGCTCCAGGCGTGACGCGTCGCCGTAGTACACCTTGTTGCCGAAGCGGCGCACGAAATCGACCTGCTGGAAGCTCGCCTCGATCGCGGTGAACGGAATGCCGGCCATGCGCAGGACGCGCGAGACAATCTGTCCATAGCGGCCGTAGCCGGCGATGATCACCGGATTGCCGGGGCCATCGATGAGATCGAACTCGGGTGGCTTCGTGCGCTCGAGCCAGCGTTCGAGCAGGCGTTCGTGCACGATGAATGAGAGCGGCGCGAGGAGCATGGAGATCGTCACGGCCAGCACGAGAAACTCGGCGGTCGCACCCGGAAGGATGCCCGCCGTCTGCGCCGCGACAAAGAGCACGAACGCGAATTCCCCGCCTTGCGCAATCAATACGGCGACCCGTTGCGCTTCTTCGCAGCCCGTCCCGGATACGCGCGCCAAGCCGTACATGAGCAGAGCTTTCAGCACCATCAAGCCGAGCGCCACGCCGAGCACCGTGAACGGATGCGACACGAATAGCGCGAGATTGGCGCTCATCCCCACCGCCATGAAGAACAGCCCGAGCAGCAGTCCCTTGAACGGCTCGACGTCGGCCTCGAGCTCGTGACGAAATTCCGAATCGGCGAGCAGCACGCCGGCGAGGAATGCGCCCAGCGACATCGAGATGCCTATCGCTTCCATCGTCAGTGCCGCTCCGATCACGACCAGCAATGCCGCGGCGGTGAACACTTCGCGGCCGCCGAAGCGTGCGACGAGCTTCAGCGCCGGACGAACCAGGAGCCGGCTGACGACAATGACAAACGCGATCGCTCCTACACCTTTCGCGGCGAGTATCCATCCACTGGCGTGGCCGGTCCTATCCGGGCTGAGCAGCGGCAGCAGCGCGATGAGGGGAATCACGGCGACATCCTGAAAGAGCAGGATCGCGAACGCGAGCCGCCCGCTCGGGCTGCTGAGGTGGCCGCGCTCGCCCAGCCATGCCAGGACGATGGCCGTGGAGGACATGGCGAGTCCCAACCCGACCACGAGCGCCGCCTGCCACGAAAGATTGAGCCAAACCGCGATCCCGGTGAGCACGATTCCGGTTACGACAACTTGCGCGCCGCCCAATCCAAACACGCGATGGCGCAACGCCCAGAGGCGGGAGGGCTCGAGTTCCAGTCCGATGAGAAAAAGCAGCAGCACGACCCCCATTTCCGCGAAGTCGAGCGTCGCGTCCGCGTCGGCAATCAATCCCAAACCCCACGGACCGATGATCGCGCCCGCCGCGAGGTAGCCGAGCACTGCGCCGAGCTGCATGCGCCGGAACAGCGGGACGACGATGACCGCCGTCACCAGGAAAATGGCGGCCTGTTCTAGGAGCGTCATGGACAGTTGAGAGTAGATACGAGGTTTGACTCGCCAACACGGGAAGGTCGAGAATCTTGCGGCACTGCGCACGCAGTTCCCGGATGAAGGACGGCGCACGAATCGTGTCGCGGCATCAGCCCTTGGCGATAGCCTCCTGGTACCAATCGCTGACACGGCGCGTCACCACACCCGGCCCGCCGGTGGCGATCGTCCGGCCGTCGACGCGAGTCACTGCCGTGACGCCGCCAAGCGTTCCGGTGACGAACGCTTCGTTGGCGCTGTAGACCTCCGCGAGCGTGAAGTCAGTTTCGCGTACGACGCCGCCGTGCGCACGATAGAGCTCCGTAATCTTGCGGCGCGTGATGCCCATGAAGTTATAGCGGCCGGTCGAGGTCCACAGCTCGTCGCCGCGCACGATGAAGAAGTTGGTGGAGTTGCAGCTCGCGACGAAACCATGCGGGTCGAGCATCAGCGCCTCATCCGCGCCTGCGTTGATCGCCTGGATCAGCGCCTGTATGAGGTTGAGCCGACTGTGCGAGTTGAGGCGCAGGTCGAAGACGTCCGGCCCACTGCAGCGGAAGGTCGACGTGAACAGCGAGAGTCCCGCGGCCTTGGCTTGCGGATTGGGCTTCTTGTACTCGGCGACGATGACGATTGTGGCGCGGCCCACCGCGAAGCGCGGATCCTGATTCGGGGTTTTCTTGCGGCCGCGCGTCACCATCACGCGGATGTGCGCGCCGTCGACCATGCCGTTGCGATCGAGCGTCGATCGGATCGCTGCGACCAACGCTTCGCGCGTCATGCCGATGTCAAGTGCGATCGCGCTCGCGCCTTCATAGAGCCGGTCCATGTGTTCTTCGAGCGCGACAAGCGCCCCGTTCACGAGGCGCAAACCTTCCCAGACGCCGTCGCCAAGCACAAAGCCGCTGTCGAACACCGATACCACTGCCCGATCCCTGGGCACGAATTCGCCATCGACGTAGACCAGGACGCCGTCGTTCCGCGGGTCGTCAACGTAACCCTGCGCGCTCGATTGCGAGGAAGTCTTGGCTGGATTCATGCATTACTCACTTGATCGTGAAGTGCGACATGCCGATGCAGGCGCACTTCCCCACCGGCGTGCTGTTCGCCGACGGCCGGCGGCGGCACCCCGAGACCCGGCGCATCGTCGAGATGCACGAAGCCCGCCTTGACGTTTCTCATCGCCGCAGGCAATGCTGCCGCGAGATGATCGTGAAAGCGGTGGAATTCCACCGCGATGACGTTCTCGCGCGCCGCGCCAAGGTGCAGGCTGGCCGCCTGCAGGACGGCCGTGGAGAAGCACTGCGGCGTACTCTTCACCGCGTGCGTTGCAGCGAGGGCATCGATGCGCATCGCCGCGCTGAATCCGCCGCAAAGTCCTACGCAATATTGCAGATAGGTCACCGCGTTGGCTTCGACCAGCGCCCGAAATGCTTCTTCTCGATGCTCCGCCTCGGTCGCGATGACCGGCAGCAGCGAAGCGTTGATGTCTGCCATGCCGGAGATATCATCGAACGGCAGCGGCGCTTGCACGGCCGCGACGCCGACGCGCGCCAGCGCTGCGCACCAAGCCGGCGCACTGGCCCGTGTGAGCTGGTTGACCGCGTCGACCCACAAAGTGACCTCGTCACCTACCGCATCGCGCACCGTGCGTACACGCTCGAGATCGGCTTCGAGCGGGAATGCACCGAGCTTCATCTTGACCGCCGTGAAACCTTGATCCACATGTGCTTCGAATTCGTGCGCAAGATCCTTCAAGCTTGCACCGTCGCGGTACAGTCCGCCGCTCGCATAGACCGCCGCGCGGCCGGTGCTGCCGCCCAGCGCGCGCCACAGGGGCTGCCCCGCCGCTTGCGCCGCGAGGTCCCACAGCGCGATATCGATCGCACTGGCCGC
>DASXQW010000303.1:0-19462 GCA_036506975.1 Casimicrobiaceae bacterium
AATCAAGTGTTTTCCGTATGAATTATCCAGGTGGTCACTTAGTGGGTCTAGAGGCAACCCGACGCGCGAGGGTTTCCGTACGCCCGCCAATCGCCTTCGTCAGATATCGGCCTATTCCGTTGACAAACTCGATGTTTGCGCAAAGTCTGGCTGCGCGAGTGATCGCAGCTCTCGGTGTTTGTTGGATGTCGTTCGAGCTTGCGGTAGCACGATCACTCTTCCGCGTCTTTGTCTTCTTCGCCTTCCCAAGCATAACGATGGCGGGGTGGTATATCCAGACGTCGCAGCACAATCGCCAGCAATAGGCCGATTAGCGCAGCTGCCAGATGCGTCTCCCAGGATACCCCGGACTCGATCGGTAAAACTCCCCAGACCAGCGCGCCGTACATGAACGAAACCAACAGGGACGCTGCGATGGCGCGCCTGTCCCGTCGAATCAGCCCGGCTACGAAGATATAGCTGACCAAGCCGTAGATCAGTCCGCTCGCCCCGACATGGACGGATCCTCTGGCAAATAGCCAGACCGCGACGCCGGATCCCAGGTAGACCGCCGGCAACACCCTGAGAGCCGAGTTCGGATAGAGGTACAACATTGCCGTGCCCAAAACCACCAACGGGGGGGAGTTGGCGATGAGGTGCGCGAACCCACCGTGCACCAGCGGTGCGAAAAGAATGCCGGGCAACCCGGCCCACTGGCGCGGCCGGACGCCGAAATCCTCAGGCCCCAGGTCCAGCGCCCAGTTCAACAACTGGATGAACCAGATCAGGGCGACGAAGCCGAGCGCGATCTTTAGCGCCAGCCTGAAGTTGGCGCGGGCGCGCTCGGAGTCAGTGTGGGCGGGGTCGAGTCTATGAATCTCCATCGATGCGCCCGCCGAATTACGAGGCGCTAATACTTCTTCGGGATTTCCGGCTCGCTCGCGCTCCCGCCCGGGATCGCGAATGCGGGCGATCCCGCGGGGCTGGCGTAACGGACCGCGAGCTTCCAGTCGGATCCTTGCCCGCGCCACACGTCCACGATAAACACCGGGCCTCCGGCAGCGTCCTGCGTGAAGCTCGCGATCGCGACGACGCCGAAATCATGCACGGCCATGCGGCTGATTTCGCCGCCAGCGTCGCGTGTCCGCAGCAGCTCGCGCATCCAATCGGCGCGCGGAATGGGGCTCGCGGCCCGCGCACCGGTACGCAACTCGAAATCGTCGGTCAGCAGAGAGCCGAGTGCGATCGCATCAGCGTTGCGGACCGCGGCGCCGAGCGATGCCTCTTTCTCGAGGAAGAGTTTGACGAGCCGCGTGACGGTCGGCACCCGGCCGCCGGTCGGCTGGTCGTCGACGGCGAGTGATGGCAATGACGCCACGACGAAGGCAGTTAACACCAGCGGGCCGGCGAACAACCGGAGCACCCGCGTCAGGCGCATGCTTCAGCGGCCCTCAAGCGATACGGTCAGGGATACGACTGGGCGCAATACCCTCCCGACGCGTTTACCCAGTTCCGCTGGATCAGGTAATTGCGGGATCCCAGCGTCATGTTGTACTTCGACCCGTTGGGTGCCGTTGACGTCGTGCCGAACGTCCATGCACATTTGTCCGCGTTCTCGTAGCCGCGGCGGTCATACCAGGCGTTCAGGTCGGGATCGGTGACCGCTTCCTCGAGCTCATGCGCAATGATGCTCGCCATGCCGTCGGCGCCCGCATTGCCGTTGGGGCCCGCCGCCTGCGCGGCGCACGCGCTGGGGCAGCGATCGGGGTTGCCGACAAACGAATACTTGATGTCGGAGCCCGAGATCGTTCCGTGCGTGTGCCAGCCGCAGTATTGGGTGCAGAAGCCCGACGTCTCATTGACGTCCGCCGACGTCAGCACGAAATAGACACCGCTCGTATCCTTGGGCAGTCTGCCGGAGGTGATTGCGCCGTCGACAACGGCCTGGACCCCGGCGTCCGAGAGCGCCGTGCCATGCGAGTAGCTATCGGTTGTCGACCCAGCGTAGTTCACGGAATTGCTCACGTGGATATTCGAGCCGTCGTAATACGTGGTGTTGATGTTGAAATAGTCCGAACCGCCGATGTTGCTCGCGAGATCAGTGAGGATGGTCGTGGCCGAGTTTCCCGACCAATTGCCGTACCAGATGTAATAAGCGCGGGTGGTGCCGAGCATCAAAGGCCCGCCGTGATAGGAGATGCCGTTATTGGAGGGCTTTGCGTGCCCGGCGGCATTGGCATTGGCGTTTTCGTTCACCCGCGGCGGCGCCGGATATGCGCGCTCGCCCCAGCCCTTGCCCGTCGGAACGAGATCACCCTCGTTGGTGTCGGGTGCCAATACCTGTGCGGCGAATGCGGTGGACGTCGCGAGACAGAGCAGGCCGGCAGTACAGAAAAGCGATCGGATCAGCTTCTGCATGAAGAAATCTCCAGATGTCGTGCGTTTTGCACGGATGGACCAGTGGTCCGCGCTATGTGTTCGCCGGACCGTCCGAAGGCCGCAAATTTGCCACAAATCACCGCTGCTTCACAATCGACTGCTGACGAACGGCGGATCGAGCGAGGCGGGTGACAGTTTGTAGTCCGCAAATGGCAGTTCAGCCCAGCTGCGAAGGCGCGCGAAATGCCCGCGATACCGCCAGCACCGAGCGGACCTGCGCCGCAAGACGCTCGCCGATACACCGCCTTGGCGATCGCTTCGGCACTTGGTTATGGACGGTGCCCGGCGAGAAGGGGAGGAATCGCTCGACCCCTCCCGGCCGTTCGACCAGCCTCGTCAAGGTACGAGCAGGTTCTCGCAGTGGCCCGGTTCGGAAGGCGTCTGGGAGATCGCCCCGCCCTTGGGAATGCACTGGCTCGGAGGCAGCGGCGATTGGGACTCCACGTGATCCACGAGCAAGTCAAACGCCTTTTGCGCGTGCGGCTGGATCACCACCAATTGCGGGAACGGAAAGATGAAGCTCTCGATGTGGTTCCCGTTCTGCACTTCGTATAGCCGGTATTGCGCGTTGCGTTGGTCGTTGTTGCCCCCGCGCGAGGCGTTGACCACGGTCTCATACGCGCGTGCCTGACGCTTGATCGGCAACAAGGCGTCCATCGTGCCCGCGACCGTGATCAGAGGTTTCTTGATCTTCCCCGTGGTCGCGACGGCTGCAACGCTCTCGAATACGCCGGGCAGGACAAACCGCGCAAAGTAGTCGTAGTTGCCGAGCCCCGCTGTATACGTGGGGTATGTCGGATCGAATCTTTCCTGCCACTGACACGCGGTGACCTCCCAGAACTGCGCGTTGTAACGGCCCCACAGCGAATCAGTGCCAATGACGATATCCGGCGGATATCCGGCCGCGAGAATATTCTGCGCAGCCTGGCTGTTGGGATCGAAACCCGACGCCACGTAAGCGGGAAAATTGCGGATGGCCGGTGGCAAGTCGATCAGGATATTCGGCCCGCGCGGATCGATGAAGGTGCCTTCCCAGTCCACGCCGCCGTCGAATAGATCCGGCGCCTCCTCCACTGCCCGCCGCACTTGATAGCCACCGTTCGACGTGCCTACCGCATACGTCCGGCGCGGGTAATGTTCGTAATTCACTTTGGCCGCCTGCTGCGCGAGCGTAGCGGTAGCGAGCATGTACTGCGTCCACTGCGTGAATGGCTTTGGGGGATCGTTGTCGTAGAAGTGGACCCAGATTTGAGAACTCGGATTCAGCCGGCATGCCAACGGGTCGCTCGCGGGTTGCGTCGGGGAGGCCAGCGACACGAGGTAGAGGTTGAGCACGCCCTTGTTTTGGGAGGCGTAGGCGTATCCCTTGGGTAGAACATAGTCGCTCCAAGCCCAGTCCCCGTTGTACTCGCTGCGGGTGCCGGAAGCGCCGGCCACTACGAGTTTTCCATTCCAGTTATCGGGAAAGCGCAGCACGAATCGCGCTTCCTTCGTCGGATCATCGGCGAACCAGCCTTCCACCTGGATGCCGGGCACCGGCGTCGACGTGGGCGCCGGGCCATTGGAGATGACCCCACGGTCGGTGACGGGAGTGAATCCGCCAGAACCTCCCAGCAGCCCGGGAAGCGGCGTGCCATCCGCAAACGTGAGGATGGAATTGTTGGCAGGGGTAATGGCAGGCGTACCCGGATTGTTGGTTCTCAGGTCATCGCTGTGAAAGCAAACAACGCCCACGGCCTTGCCCGTCAGGAACTGTTCTATCTCCGGGCAACCGGGAGCAGCCAATACCACCGTAGACCACAGCAGCGAGATCAGCAGGATGCTCACACGCTTTGCGACTCTTTCCATGATTTCTACTCTCCTCTGAAGTTAAGCCAATCTGATGCAGCCGATGGCGTGCTTTCTACGTATCAAAATACTGGTCATGCTCGCGCCGCTACTTCGGCGCCATCCGGATCGCGCCGTCGAGACGGATGACTTCGCCGTTGAGCATCTCGTTGCGGATGATCTCGCCGACGAGCGAAGCGAATTCTTCCGGGCGACCTAGCCGCGGCGGGAACGGCACCATCTTGCCCAGCGATTCTGCAATGTCCGGCGGAATCTGGCCCACCATCGGCGTCTCGAAGATACCCGGGGCGATGGTCATCACCCGGATCCCGTATCGGGCCAGCTCGCGCGCGATCGGCAGCGTCATGCCGACGACGCCGGCTTTGGATGCGCTGTAGGCCGGTTGGCCGATCTGGCCGTCGAACGCGGCGACCGAGGCGGTGAAGACGATGATGCCGCGCTCGCCGCCCGCATTCGGCGCATTCCGGCTCATCGCTTCGGCGGCAAGTCGCGTGATGTTGAACGAGCCGATCAGATTGATGTTGATCGTGCGTACGAAGCTTGCCAGTGCGTGCGGGCCTTCCTTGCCGACGACCTTTTCGCCGTGGACGATGCCGGCGCAGTTGATAATGCCATGCAGCCGGCCGAATCCGTCGAGCGCGCCCGCGACAGCCGCTTTGGCGCTCGCCTCGTCGGTGACGTCGGTGCGAACGAACCTGGCGCCCGCACCCAGCTCCGCGGCCAGCGCGTTGCCTTCGGCTTCCTTGAGATCGGCGATGAGGACTTTGCCGCCGCCGGCGACCAGCATTCGCGCCGTCGCTCCTCCCAGCCCCGACGCGCCGCCGGTGACGAGGAATACGCTGTCGCTGACCTGCATCGTTCCGCCCTCGCCTCGCTAAAGCACGCGGTTGAACCACAGCATGGACAGGAACGCCGCCAGCAGCGTGATGACTGCGGCCGCAGCGGCCAGGAGCGCGGTGATTTCGGTCTGCCTAGTCTCGAGCGCGAGCCGTGTGTTGAGGCTCTCGTAGACCTTCTTGAGATCCATGGCAGTGCCCGCGTAGAAATACTCGCCGTGCGTCAGGTTGGCGATGGTCTTGAGCGATTCCTCGTCGAGGCGCACGCGCATCGACCAGCCCTCGCTGCCGAGGATCTCGCCGTTCGGGGTGCCGATTCCTACGGTGTAGACGCGCACCCCGCGGTCGGCCGCCATGCGCGCGGCCTCGATGGGGTTCGGCCCTGTCGTCGTCTGGCCGTCGGAAAGCAGGATGATCGCAGCCGACGTGTACGACCCCGGCGGCACGGTCTTGGGCGCGGCCTTGCCCGGCCCACTCGCCTTGTCCAGAGGCACGCCGCGCGGGTCGTCCCTCGGGTTCGACCCGCGAAGATCGAATTCGACGTCCGGAAAGATAGTCTTCAGCGAGACGAGAATGCCGCTCCCGACCGCGGTGCCTCGCTGCAATTGAAAGCGATCGATGGCGGCAAGGATATCGTCGCGGTTGCGCGTGGGCGGCTGCACGACCGAAGCCGTGGCGGCAAACGACACCACGCCGATGCGCGCGCTGGCCGGCTGGTCGGCGACAAAAGCCCGCGCCGCCGCTTGTGCGGCGCCGATGCGATTCGGCTCGACGTCGGCCGCGCGCATGCTGCCCGACACGTCCATCGCCAGGATGATCGTCTCGTGCTGCGACGGCAGGGTGAGAGTCGCCGTGGGCCGCGCGATGGCGACGACAAGTGCGGTGAGGGCGAGCAGAAACAACAGCGGCGGGATGTGACGCCGGAACCGCTGTCCCGCGCCCATGGCGTCCCTTACCATACCCAGGCTCGCATAGCGCAGCGCCTGCTTCTTCTTCCGGCGCAGCAACAGGACGTAGGCGCCGACCAGGACCGGAACGGCGAGGAGCAGCCAAAGCAGCTCAGGCCACAGGAAAGCCATGTGCCGGCTCCAGGTGACTCGGAAAGCCTGCGCCGCCGGCGAGCTGGCTGCGTCGCTTGCGCAGGTCAGCGAAGCGCAGGATCGCATCGACGAGATCGTCGTCGGTCGACAGCTCGAGCGCGTCCACGCCGGCCTGGCGGAACGCCGATCGCAGCGCCTTTTCGCGCTGTTCGGCGATGAACGCGAAGCGCTTGCGAAAGCGGCGATCGTGCGTGTCGACGAGGACTTGCTCGCCGGTTTCGGCGTCCTGGATCGTCACCAGCCCGAGATCGGGAAGCTCCTGCTCCAGCGGATCGTAAAGGCGCACGGCGACGATCTCGTGGCGGAGCGCGAGCCGCGCCAAAGGCTCCTCCCATCCGGGCGCGCTGACGAAATCGGACACGACGAAAACGAGCGAGCGCCGCGCCATGAGCGCGAACGCCGTCTGCAGCAGAACCTTGAGGTCGGTCGCCGCCGAGCGCGAGCGCTGCGGCCGCGACAGCATCGTGTGCAGGATGTGCAGAACATGACGGCGGCCGCTCCTGGCCGGGATCACGGTATCGACCCGATCGCCGTAGAAGAGTGCGCCGACGCGGTTGCCGTGACGGCTAAGGAGGCGCGCCAGCACGGTGACGAAGTCGCTCGACACGCCGCGCTTTCTCATCTCGCGCGAGCCGAAATCGAGCGACGGGCTCAAGTCGAGCAGAAACCACGCCGTGACGTCGCGATCCTCGTGGTACTCACGGACATAAGGTGTGGCCAACCGCGCGGTCACGTTCCAGTCGATGTGCCGCACGTCGTCGTGATACTGATACTCGCGCAGATCGGCGAGATCGAGCCCGAAGCCGCGAAACAGCGTCCGGTAATCGCCGTGGAGCAGACCGTCCAAGCGACGGATGACCGTCCACTCGAGCCGGCGCAGGATCTGCTCAGGATTGCGCAGCGGCTCGGACATGAGTCTCCAGCGGCTTGTCCGGCGCGCGCACATGGCGCATCACCTCGAGGATCAGGTCATCGGGCGTCTTGCCGTCCGCGAGCGCTTCGTAGGTAAGCACGAGCCGGTGCCGGAGCACGTCGGGTGCTAAGTCGGCGACGTCCTCGGGCAGCAGGTAATCGCGTCCGCGCAGGAAAGCGAGCGCCCGCGCCGCCTCGATCAGGTGGATCGAGCCGCGCGGGCTCGCGCCAAACGAAATGTAGCGTGAGAGGCCTTTCACGCCGAAGCGCTCGGGCTGCCGCGTCGCGGAGGCGAGCCGCACGGCGTACTGGATGAGAGCCGGGTCGATGTAGCCTTTGCGGCATTCCTGTTGCAACGCCGACAGCTCTTCGGTCGTGCAGACGGCGACGACGTCGGTCGCGATGCCGGTCACGCGCTCGACGATCACGAACTCCTCTTCCTCTTTCGGGTAGCCGACAAGCACCTTCATCATGAAGCGGTCGACTTGCGCCTCGGGCAGCGGATACGTGCCCTCGGTCTCGATCGGGTTCTGGGTCGCCATGACCAGGAACGGCTCGGGGACGCGATGCGTCTGCCCGGCGATCGTCACCTGGTATTCCTGCATGACTTCCAGCAGCGCGCTTTGCACTTTCGCCGGCGCGCGATTGATCTCGTCGGCGAGAAGAAGATTGGTGAAGACCGGCCCCAGCGAAGTGGCGAACTCCCCCGTCTTCTGATTGTAGATGCGCGTGCCGACCAGATCCGCGGGGACGAGGTCGGGCGTGAACTGGATCCGGCGGAAGCTGCCGCGGATCGTCCGCGCGAGCGTCTTGACGGTGAGCGTCTTGGCGAGCCCGGGCACACCTTCGACCAGCAGGTGCCCTTGCGCGAGAATCGCGACCAGCACCCGCTCGAGGAAGTGGTCCTGGCCGACGACGATCTTCTTGACCTCGTAGAGGATGCGCTCCATCTGCGCAGATGTCCCGGCGCGGCCGGGTTCCTTGGCGTCCATCGATTCCTTTCCGCTTCTGCTAGGGAAGCTCTGCACTGGTTACCGTTCGCCCCGAGCCTGTCGAAGCCCGTCCTGAGCTTGTCGAAGGGGGCTCACCGCGAACGGATTTAGAACGGCGAAATACCGATCGCCGAGGCCGCATTCTCGATTGGCACCGCGAAGCCGATGCCGATAAAAACCTTCTGGTCGGTGGGGTTGAGGATCGCCGTCACGATGCCAACCACCTCCCCGTCCGCGGTCACCAGCGGCCCGCCCGAGCTTCCCGGATTGGCCGCGGCGTCGAACTGGATCAGGTTGACGATATCGCGCGTGCCGTCGCGCGAGCGGTGTATGCGCCGCAATCCGGACACGACACCCGAGGTCGCCGTCGGCCCGATGCCGAAGGGAAACCCGACCGCAACGACATCGTCGCCCGGCGCGAGGTCGCCCGTCCCGCGCAGCGTGGCCGGCACGAGATCGTCGGGTAGCGTCTTGGCCTGGATCACGGCGAGATCGTTTTCGGGTTGCACGCCGAGCACCGTGGCCTCGGATTCGGTGCCGTCGGCGAAGACGACACCCAGCCGATCGCCGCCGGCGACCACGTGCAGGTTGGTGAGGATGATGCCCTTGTCGACGATGACGACCCCGGTGCCGACACTTTTTTCGATATCGCCGCCGTCTCCATGTGGGCCATCTTTGGGCGTTCCAAGCTGGCGCACGCGCACGACGGATGGGCGGATGATCTCGTAGGCCCGCGCCGCAGTCGACGGCAGCGTTTTGGTTTCGAGCGTGTGCAGCACCGCGGCGTCGATGTCCGCTTGCGTGAACGTGTGCGGTACCGGCTGAAGCGACGAGTGGGCAACGACGAGCCCAAGCGCAAAGAGAGCGCCCGCCGCGATCAGGAGCGGCTTCTCGACTTGCTTGAGGGCCTTTATAAAACGGCTGCGCTGGCGGGGGGGAGCTTCGGTGTCCACCGCGCCTTTCTCCGTTGCCGCAGACGCGGCGATTGGACCCTGAGGCTTGAATTGCGCCCGTCGATCGGCCGGGTGCGACCGCCTCGAGCTGCTGTAGAAGGTTACTCGTCCCATATCCGATCGTCCCGTATCCGCGCTACTGCGCTGTCGAGAGATCGACACCGCGACCCAACGACAGTTTCCATGCTCCCATCATTTTCGCACAGCCCGGCGCTAAAATCAGCCCGCCGGCACGGTCGCCAGACGAAGATACACGTAGCGTACTGCTGCCAGCGCGCCGACCAGAAACGACACGATCGCGAGCCACACGAATGTTTTCCGCAGCAGATTGGCGCGCTCGCGCGTCTGCCAGCTCGTGTCAGGCTCCTTGCGGCTGACATAGCGCGCCCACGATTCGTAAAACCACCCGTCTGCCATCCAGCCGCAGATGCCGCAAAAGAGGGTCAACATCATGAATCCGAGCGCCACGATGACGGTGAGGCGCTGATCGGCGTTGAGCGGTGGGTCGACCTTGGTGCTGAGCGCGAAGAAGAAGACACCGACCGCTGCAGTTGCAAGCGTGCTCAAGTGCTTGAAAAGCTCGATGCCCGACGTGCGCGAGCGATCGTAGAGGACCTGCGCCGGGATGGAGCTCTGGCCTTCGTCTTCCTCCCGGCTCTTGGCGTTCGAACTGGCCATAGCGTTCCGAATCTCCTCGTCGCCTGAAAATTGACCTTTCAGAGCGGCAAGCGCTCCGCCGCTCGATAATTGTCCCACAGCCCGGTGCGGTCGCTCAGGCCTCGATGCTGACGACGTAAGCCTGAACCTTGCCGTCCACGGCGCCACCGCCGAATCGCCGCACGATGGCTTGCGCTGCGGCGTCGGTCGCTTCGCCGAGGCGGCCGCCGTTCCTCGCTTCGATCTCGTTGCGCAGCGGCGTCCCCTGGCAAAACGCGACGGCCGGAACGCGCGCGGATTCCGCCCGGCTGCGCGCCGCTACGGTAACGATCTCTGGCGACGCGTTAAATCCGCCCTGCGCAAGGTCTCGCGCAATCGTCGCCCGGTCGCAATAACCATGCGGCGTGCGCGCGAGGAAGCGCGGCGGATCGTCTGGAAAGACGCCTTCCATCGCAGCCGTCACGGCATGGGCGAATTCGTTCTCCTCGATGCGATCCCAGACGTTGAAAATAAAGACGCCCCGCGGACCAAGCACGCGACGCGCCTCCGCAAAAGCTTTCGGCTTGTCGGGAAAGAACATCGCGCCGAACTGACACACGACGGCATCGAACTCACCGTCCGCGAAAGGAAGCTGCATCGCGTCCGCCTGACGCCATTCCACCGGCCGGCTGGTCCCGATTGCGACAGCCTGATCGAGCATTGCCTGATTCAGGTCGGTGGCGACGATTGCCGTGCGTTCGGACAGCAGCGATACCATGGCACGCGTAACGACACCGGTGCCGGCGGCAATTTCGAGGACTCGGGTCGGAGACCTCGAGGCCAGCCGCCGCGCGATGTCCGCGGCATAGGGTTCGAAGATGAGTGGAACCAGAAGCGTCTCGTAGACCTTCGGAATCGATCCGGCGAAGATCTTGTCGGTGGCGTTGCGGGTCATTCGGTTCGATACCCAAAGGTTCCATGCCGTAGATGCGAGACATCAATCCGCATGATCAGCGCTCACGTACCGGTGGGCGCCCTATTCGAACTTGACATCAACCTCCTTCACCACCTTCGCCCACTTGTCCTTTTCGGTGCGGATAAAGGCGGCGAATTCATCCGGCGAATTGGTGCGCACGTCTGCGCCCTGGTTGCCGAGCTTATCGCGCATTTCCGGCGTCGCGAGGATGCGACCGATCTCGGCGTTGAGCCGCGCGACGATCTCGCGCGGGGTATCCGGCGGCGCCATCACGCCTTGCCATGACCCCGTCTCGAAGCCCGGCAACCCGGATTCCGCGATCGTCGGCACATCTGGGATCGCGCTCATCCGCCGGGCGCTCGACACCGCGAGGAGCTTCAGCCTGCCGCCTTTAACCAGAGGATAGGTTGCAAGCATTCCGTTGAGCGTGACGTCAGCCTGCCCGGCGGCGACGTCCGCGATCGCCTGCGAGCCGCCCTTGTAGGGTATGTATTCCCATTTCACGCCGGTGCGGCGCGCGAACTCCACGCCGGCCAGATGAGGCGCACCGCCGACACCCGAGATCGCGAAGTTGAGCTTACCGGGTTTGCTCTTTGCAAGCGCCACCAACTCCTGCATCGAGTTGACCGGAACGGCTGGATTGACCACCAGGATGTGCGGCGAATACGCGACCATCGTCACCGGCGCGAAGTCGCGCACGGGATCGAACGGCAACGTCGGATACACGCTCGGGCTGATCGCCAGCGCGCCGATGTCGCCGAGCAGCAGCGTGTAGCCATCGGGCGGCGACTTGGCGACAAAATCGGCGCCCAAATTGCCGTTCGCACCGGGCTTGTTCTCGACGACCACCGGCTGGCCGAGAGAGCCGGTCAGCTTTTCGCCCAACGAGCGCGCCAGGATGTCCGAGGTGCCGCCGGGTGGATACGGCACGACGATTCGGATGGGCCGCGCCGGATAGGTCTGCGCCGCCGCCGGGAATGGCGCCGTCGCGAGCATGAAGAGCGACAGCACTAGCATGATTCGCGTCATTGGTTTCCTCCATCATGATGTGCGCCCGGTCGTTGGACGCATCCTGCCGCATGCATGTTAGTACGGAAGATCGTCGGGATGAACTCCGACATAGTCCGGCTCGGGGTCTTGCAGAAAACGGACCGCTGCGACGTGCGTCCGGCCTTCCAACAATGCTTTTGCAATTCGATGCATCCCATCCATGACACGGCCGTCACTGGAAAGAATCACCGGAAAGGCGAGGTCGGCTTCTCCGATGAGCCTTGCATGTTCGACAACGTCTCGGCACGTCAGCGAATGGGTTCCTTCATTGGACCAGTACGCTTCATCGAGCTCCCCAATCTCCCGCAATGGAACCTGCTCGGGAGTCAACTGCTTCGCCAGCACCGCCAAGCGACCGATGTCCCACGCCATCAGACCCTGCGCCGAGTTCCGGAAGTGGTACTGCTTTCTCACAGATAGTGAATGATACTAACGCTTAACGTTCCGTATCAGTCCCGGCGTAGCGCCGTCAGCTGAATGCGGATGTTGGATGGCAGGGATGAATAGCGCGCCGCTGCTTCAGTCAATGATCTGATCCGCCCGCAAGAGCACCGACTGCGGAATCGTCAGCCCGAGCGCCTTGGCGGTCTTGAGATTAATGACGAGCTCGAACTTCGTCGCTTGCTGCACCGGGAGGTCAGCCGGGTTCGCCCCTTTCAGGATCTTGTCCACATACGCGGCGGCGCGGCGATAGAGATCTGCACGGTCCGGGCCGTAGCTCAGGAGGCCTCCAGCCTCTACGTGTTCTCGCGGTCCAAACATCGTCGGCAGCTTGTGCGTTAACGCGAGGTCGGCGAGCTGCTTTGCTCCGCCCATGAAAACCGGAGTTGAAAGAACCAGCACCGCGCCGGCGCGTTCCTGGACAATCGCCGAAAACGCGTTATCGAACTCCGTCGCACTGCGCACTGCCCGCGCTTGAAGCCGGAGGCCCAGTGTCCCGCCTACGGCTTCGACGGCCTTCAAAGCCGGGACATGCGACGGCGTGGCCGGGTCCCAGATGACGGCAACCCGCGTGAGCTCAGGGATGGTCGCCTTGAGCAGCTCCAGACTCTTGGCCATCGTCTCAGTCATGATGATGGTGAGCCCCGTCGCGTTGGCGCCTGGGCGCGCGAGGCTGGCCACGTGGCCGCTGCCGATTGGGTCCGCGTGACTCACGAAGACGATAGGAATCGTAGCTGTCGCTCGCTTGGCCGCCCCGGTATAGATGGACGTCGGCGCGACGATGAGATCGACCTTGAGGCGGACGAGATCCTGCATCAGGCTGGGGAGCCGGTCAAATCGCCCTTCGGCCCAGCGGTATTCGATGACGATGTTCTTACCCTCGACCCAGCCGAGATCGCGCAGACCCTGCCGAAACGCTTCGAGCGCATGCGGCCACACGGCCGGGCTATCCCAGACAAATCCAATGCGATAGCTCTTCCCAGCCTGCTGCGCCCATGCGGCCAGCGGCGCGGCGAGAAGACCGCCGGTCAAGGTCGCAAGAAATGTTCGGCGCGAGCTCATTCAATCACCTCATCCGCCTTCAGCGGCGTTGGTGGGGCATGTACTTTACTCGGTCGACGGCCTTACCGGATCTCGCGGCTATCACGTAACTATTCGCCAGTTCGTCGATCTGTCCTGATCGCGACGCTGCGCGTGCGTCTCAAAACACGCCGATTGATCCGGCTTAGGCCAGTAGTCGCGCGATCCAGTCGTCATTCCATGGAATGCGCGCGACAGTCAAGGCGGCTCATTTCAGCAGCCTAACGCCAGCATCAGCCGCGCGCTGGAGCGCCGCGCCTTGATTTTAGGCATCTTGTCGTCTCCTTTCTTCTCTTGCGCTTTACCGATGTCACGTTGCGGGTTGAGGGAGAGCACTATCCGAGTCGCGGGTCACCGCCCCGCACTCCGCCATTTGGTCAGGCTTTTCACGACTCCGGACCAGAGCGCGATCCGTTCTCCCATTCCCGAGTCGCCGACGTTGCCCGCCGCCGTATGGACCATCACGAGCTTCGCCTTCGGGTCCACGAACACGCCCTGCCCCCGCAGCCCTCGCAGCATGAACTGGCGATTCTTGCCGGGCAGGATCCATGTCTGGTAGCCGTAGCCGAAGAACGAGCTCGCCTGCCCAGGCTGGAACTGCTTCGCCGATGGTGTGGTCGCCGCGCGCACCCAGCCGGCGGGGATGATCTGCCGTCCGTCGAGCGCACCGTCGTTCGCGAGCAGCATGCCGAGCCGCGCGTAATCCCGAACCGTGGCATTGATGCCGAAATAAGCCGCCTCGTAACCGGCTTTGTCTATGATCCAGGAGGCGTCGGCCTCCGCGCCCATCGGCTGCCAGATCTTCTCCGAAAGGTATTCGGCGAGCGGTTTCCCTGTCGCCGCGCGCAGGACCAGGCCGAGAACCTGCGTCTCCGCCGACGCGTAATGGAATCTTTCGCCGGGCGGGCGGTCGCGCGTGCGAAAGGGCATCACCGTCGCCGCGCCGCCGTCGCTCTCTCCTAGCACCGAAAGCCGCGCGAGCGTTGCAACGTCGTCGCTGCCGCTGTAGGTCTCGGTGAACCGGACGCCCGAGGACATCGTCAGCAGGTGGCGAATGGAAGTCTCACCGTAGGGTGTGCCTTGCAGTTCCTCGACGTACTTCTCGGCGCGATCGTCAAGCGACTGGATCTTTCCTTCGGAGAGCGCCACTCCGACGAGCATGGCGACGATCGTCTTCGCCATCGACATGGAAAGCATGCGTTGCTCGGGCTTGCGATCGTACTGGTAGCGCTCGGCGAGGATGGTGTCGCCTTTCAGGATCAGCAACCCCGTGGTGCGATGGCGCGACAGATAGTCGTCCAGCCCGCTGTTCTGGGATTGGTACCTGTAGCCGATCGCGGGCTCGCGAGCGGCGTGCTTCAGGGGCCACGTCTGCGCGCCCCTGGCCACCTTACGCGCGGGAAAGACTTCGTCGAAGCGGCTCATCATGCCGACCAGGCAGCGCGTATCCGGCCGCAGCTCGCGCGGGCAGATTGGATAGCCCTCGGCCTGGCCGAGCGCCGCCTCGTCGGGCGCGGCGAGCGTCCCCACAGCGAAGAAAAAGCTGCCGAGTAAAACCAGCAGCCTTACGCCGCCTTGCATGATCCCTTCGCGCGGCCTGTGCTCTGGCTGCGCCTTACTGAGCCCCGTGCGATCTTCGTTTGCTATGGACATGAGCACGGCTCCATCTTGCGCTTGATCATCCCACACCAGCCGCCGATGAATGGGACATAACGCCTAAGGCTCAGGACGCCCGCGAAGGGGAGCGTCGCCTTGAACCGATTGTTGGGACACCCTGCGATGCTGGCGAAAAGCACTAGCCGGTGATCTCGTCATAGCCTCGCCCTAGGAACTGAACAAAACAGAATCCGTGGCCGAACGGATCCGCCATCAGTGCAAGCCTCCCCCATTTGTGTGTGGCGATAGGCTTCTCGAGGCGCGCTCCAACGGCAATGGCCTTCTGAACCGCAGACTCTATGTCTTCAACGACAAAATCAAGATGAACCGGCGTCCAATGGCGCTCATAGCTCCGGCGCCGCGAAGTGGTTTCTGAGGCTGGCGTGCCGCCGGATTTGACCAGCAGATAGATTGGTGCAGAGCTCCCGAGCATCTCGACTCCGGAAGTTCCAAAGCGCCGGCCTACCCTCAATTCGAACGCGGAGCCGTAGAAGTGGATCGCCTTCTCGAGATCGTCAACATCAAGGTTTACGAGGAGGTTCATTTGCCCGGCTCCGTGTTGCGCAACGATAGAAGGTAACCGTTGACCCCGGCGGCGTATTGTTGGCCGCCGGGCGTCCGCGTCGACGGCTAGGTTTAGGCCGCATCGCAACATTGAACGCAAGCGTCTGCCGTCGCATCTATCCGATCTGGATTTCGGGCGGGACCTCTGGATTCATCAACGAGGCGCCACCGTCCGCATAAATCACCTGTCCCGTGATCCAGCCGGCTTTGTCAGAACAGAAAAGAGCAACGACATTCCCTACGTCCGCCGGTGTTCCCAGGCGCCGCATCGGAGTCCAACCGCCGGTGTGCCAATTCCGAATGAGGGTCTGGACTTGATCCGGCAAAGTGTTCAAGACGCTGTCTTCCGTCCACCCCGGGCTTATCGCATTCACCGTGATGCCGCGCTTCGCAACCGCCACGGCGAAGTAACGGACGAGAGACTCCAGCGCCGCCTTCGCTGACCCCATGCCGACCCACGGTTGCAAACCTCCGGTACGGCTCCCTTCGGCGTAAGTGATCGCGATGATCCTGCCCCCATCACCCATCAATGGAATCGCTTCTCTAGCGCCGACCAGGAAAGCCTTCGCCTGGGAATCAAATGCCGCGTCCCATTGCTTCAGGGTGATATCCAGAGGCGGTTGGAAGAACTCGGCCGCCTCGGGGCGTGCGTTACTGACGAAGATGTCGAGTTTTCCGAATTCCCGCTTTACCTTGCCGAAGAGGTCGGTAATCTGTGCCGGGTCCTTCACATCGGCCCGAGCCAGGATTCCATCCGATCCGCGCTTGCGCACTTGCGCGAGCGTCTCTTTGGCGGCAGCCTCATTCTGGTAGTAGTGAATCGCGACCTTGACGTGGTCCTCGGCCAGCGCCAGTGCGATGCCTCTGCCGATCCCACGTGAGCTGCCGGTAATCAGCGCGTATTTGTCGTTTGCCATATGAACCTCCTCGATAATGCGGCCTAACGGGCGAAGCTAGCTAGCGCGCGGGACCTTGGCGAACGCGTCGACCAACCCATCGGATGTGAGGTGCGCGGTTGCGAGCAATTCCTCAGCGAAGCGACGACGAGATATTGCGAGATCGCTCACGACAATGCAGCCCTAAGGCCACAAGTTGAGCGGCCGCACCGGCTTGGCCGAAGGCCTGCCGGTTGGTCCGCAGTCAACGCCGGGTTGCGCCACGTCATTTGAAGTATCATTTGAATCGTTGCGTTCGGCCAAAGAATTGCCGAGATAATTCACGAAGCCGACGTGCAGTCCGCGAAAGCTCGCGCCAGAGTTGATGCAGATATATGAGATGTGCATCGCTTCAACGCGAAAGCCACACCGAAGCCTATGATTGTCTCTCACTGGCGATGCCCAGCCAAGCCTCGTGCAAGACCCTGAAATCGCGATGACGGTGCGCGCCGCCGTCCTGGACCTGTTGCGCGCCTTCGGGATGACTTCGATCTTCGGCAATCCGGGCTCCACGGAGCTGCCGCTGTTTCGAGGTTTCCCAAAAGACTTCCGCTACGTGCTCGGCCTGCAGGAAGCAGTGGTCGTCGGCATGGCGGACGGCTATGCGCAGGCGACGCACAACGCCGCCTTCGTCAATCTGCATTCTGCGGTGGGCGTAGGTCACGCGATGGGCAACATCTTCACCGCCTACAGGAATCGCACGCCGCTCGTCATCACCGCGGGCCAACAGGCGCGCTCGATCCTCCCGTACGACCCGTTCCTGTTTTCAGCCCAGGCCACAGAACTTCCCAAGCCGTACGTGAAATGGAGTTGCGAGCCGGCGCGCGCCGAGGATGTTCCGCTCGCCATCGCGCGCGCCTACTACATCGCGATGCAGCCACCACGCGGACCGGTGCTGGTTTCGATTCCAGCCGATGACTGGGCGAAGCCCTGCGAGAGCGTCGCCGCGCGCGTCGTCAGCACCGAGATCCGACCCGAGCCGCGTGTGCTGCACGTGATTGGCGAGGCGCTCGACAGCTCGCTGCATCCTGCGTTCGTGGTCGGCGCGGCGGTCGATCGCGACGGTGCCTGGAGCGACGTCGCGCGGCTCGCCGAACGGCACAACGCGGCGGTATGGGTGGCGCCGATGTCGGGGCGCTGCAGCTTCCCCGAAGATCACGCGCTCTTCGCCGGATTCCTTCCTCCGATGCGCGAGAAGATCGTGAGTCTTCTTGCGGGACACGACGTAATCTTCGCGCTCGGCGCTGCCGCATTCACCTACCACGTCGAAGGCGCCGGACCGTATCTTCCCGCGGGCGCCCGACTCGTGCAACTGATCGACGATCCGAACATTGCCGCCTGGACGCCCCAGGGTACGTCCGTGGTAGGGAGCATTCGCCTCAGCGTGTTGGATCTGCTCGCGCGCGAGCCCCCGCAACCTCGCGCGCGTCCCGCGCCGCGCCGCAAGTCTCCACGCGTCGAGCCTTCGACACCGATGTCCGTTGCCTTCGTTATGCAAACGCTTGCCGAGATCCGGGATCCCGCGTCGATCGTCGTGGAGGAAGCGCCGAGCTCGCGCCCGGCGATGCAGAGCTATCTGCCAATCCTGCGCAGTGAAACGTTCTACACGATGTGCAGCGGCGGGCTCGGGTACGCCATGCCGGCGGCCGTGGGGGTCGCGCTGGGCAAGCCGGGCGCGAAAGTCATCGGCCTGATCGGCGACGGATCGAGCATGTACTCGATCCAGGCCTTGTGGAGCGCAGCGCAGCTTGCGCTACCGATCACGTTCATCGTTCTCAAGAACCGGCGCTATGCCGCGCTGCAGGAGTTCGCGCCGACGTTCGGCTTCGGTCCGGACGAGCCGCTGGCCGGAACGGAGCTGCCGGATATCGATTTCGTAGCGCTGGCGCGTGGCCAGGGATGTCGCGGCGTGAACGTGAACCGCGCGCAGCACTTGCGCGATGCGCTGATCGGCGCCCTGCAGGAACCCGTTCCGACGCTTGTGGAAGTGGACGTCGTCTGAACCGATGCACCGCACACAACAAGAGGAGGCACCATGTCGATCACTTCAGCAGTGGGGCGCAGCGCCGTCGCATTGATCGCAGCCTGCGCAATGTGCGCTCATGCGGCCGCGCAGACCTGGCCGGACAAGCCGGTCAAGTTGATCGTCAACTTCCCGCCCGGCGGCGTCGCAGACACGCTCGCCCGCGCCATTGCGCCCGGCATCTCCGAGGCGATCAAGCAGCCGGTCGTGGTCGACAATCGACCGGGAGCGAACGGGGCGATTGGTGCCGATGCAGTCGCCAAGTCGCCCGCCGACGGCTACACCTTCCTCGTCACGTCAGGCGGTGCGATGACCGTCGATCCGTTCATCTATGCGAATCTTCCTTACGACACACAGAAAGACTTGACGCCCGTGGCGTCGCTCGCGATCGTGCGCGTCTTTCTGATGATTCATCCCTCGGTGCCCGCGAAAAACTTCAACGAGTTCGTCGCCTACGCGCGCGCCAACCCGGGCAAGCTTTCCTACGGGTCGGCGGGCAGCGGCAGCTCTCCGCACATCGCCGCGGAGATGTTCAAGCGCGCGGCGAAGATCGAGGCAACTCACGTCCCGTACAAGGGCGCGGCCCCCGCTCTCAACGACCTCCTCGGCGGGCAGGTGCAGTTCATGTTCGATCCCGGTCCGGGCCTGCAACACGCGGTCGCCGGCAAGCTAACGGTGCTCGCCGTCGCGAGCGCCAAGCGCGCTTCACGCTATCCCGATGTCCCGACCCTCGAGGAACTGGGTATGCGGGTCGATGCGGACACGACGTTCGGTGTCTACGCGCCGGCTCGTGTGAGCGCCGCGATCATCGAACGGATGAACAGGGAAATCACCCGGACATTGAATTCGCCCGTGCTGGTGGACAACATCGCCCGGCTGGGTGGCGACGTCGCGCCGATGACAATCCAGGAATTCGTGAGCCGGCAGGCAGCCGATCGCGCACGCTATGGTGCGTTCATCAAGGAAGCCGGCATCAAGGTGGATTGAAGCGGACCTCCACGGCTTAAGAGCGCTACGGCAAGGCACGCGAGGCGCGCGAATG
>DASXQW010000304.1:0-9731 GCA_036506975.1 Casimicrobiaceae bacterium
AACTCGTCCTGCGAGCCATCCTCCCGCCGAACGCGAACCGTCACCTCCATACCCGGCATCAGCCCGCCGGCCACGCCGACCAGGTCGAACGTCTCCCGCCCGGTCAGCTCGAGCGTCTTGCGATCCTGCCCCGACTTGAACTGCAGCGGCAGCACACCCATGCCGACCAGGTTCGAGCGGTGGATGCGCTCGAAGCTCTTCGCGATCACCGCCTTCACGCCGAGAAGCTGCGTTCCCTTCGCCGCCCAGTCCCGCGATGAGCCGGTACCGTACTCCTCGCCGCCGAACACCACGGTCGGCGTGCCATCGGCGATGTAGCGCATCGCCGCGTCGTAGATCGGCATCTCCTGGCCTTTGTAGAGCGTCAGGCTGCCTTCCTTGCCGCCCAGCATCAGGTTCTTGATGCGCACGTTGGCGAAGGTGCCGCGCATCATCACCTCGTGGTTGCCGCGGCGCGAGCCGTAGCTGTTGAAATCGGGAACCGCGACGTCGCGCTCGAGCAGATAGACGCCCGCGGGTGAGGTCGGCTTGATCGAGCCCGCGGGACTGATGTGGTCTGTCGTCACCGAATCGCCGAAGATGCCGAGCGCGCGCGCGGCCCTGATATCGTGCGCCGTGCCGGCGTGCATGGTGAAATCCTTGAAAAAAGGCGGCTCGGCGATATAGGTCGATTTATCCCAGACATAGACCTGGCCCTTCGATGTCGGGATGCCGTTCCACAGCGGGTTGTCCTTGGTGAAATCGCTGTAGAGGCGGCGGTAGGTCTCCGGGTCGGTCGCATACTGCATCACCGCGCCGACTTCCTGCGCCGTCGGCCATACATCGCGCAGGAACACCGGCTTGCCGTCGCGACCGGTGCCCAGCGGCTCGGTCGTCAGATCGATGTTCGCGTGGCCGGCGATCGCATAGGCGACGACCAGCGGCGGCGAGGCGAGAAAATTGGCCTTGATGTTGGGGTGAATTCGCGCCTCGAAATTGCGGTTGCCCGACAGCACGGCCGCGCAGACGAGATCGTTCTGCGTGATCGTCTCCTCGATCGCCGGATCGAGCGGCCCGGAGTTGCCGATGCACGTCGTGCAGCCGTAGCCGGCGAGATAGAAGTTGAGCTTTTCGAGCTCGGGCAGCAGCCCGGATTTGGTGAGATAGTCGGTGACCACGCGCGAGCCCGGCGCGAGCGAGGTCTTGATGTGCGGCTTGACCGTCAACCCGCGGGCCGCGGCCTTCTTCGCGAGCAGTCCGGCCGCGAGCAACACGCCGGGGTTCGAGGTGTTCGTGCACGAGGTGATCGCCGCGATCAGCACGTCGCCGTTGCCGATGTCGACCGGTTTGGCGCCCGTCACGGCAACGCGATCCTGCGTCGGGCGATTGTCGACCATCTCGACGACGTCGAGCGGTTTCTTCGCGCCATGCAATTGCTGGGCGCTGTCGTGGGTCTGCGCCGCGGCCGCGCTGTAAAGCTTGGTGGGATAGCGGCGCGCGAGTTTGTCGGCAGGCTGATTGAAGCCGTTCTCCGCGGCGGGTTTGGAGAACAGCGTGTCGAACGACTCCTTCATTTTCGGCAACGGAATGCGGTCCTGGGGGCGCTTCGGGCCGGCGAGGCTGGGCACGACGCTCGCCAGATCGAGCTCGAGCGTCTGCGAGTAGTCGATCGCGCCCGCCGCCGGCATGCCGAACAGCCCTTGCGCGCGAAAGTAGCCCTCGAAGGCGTCGATCTCCTCCTGCGTCCGGCCAGTGTTGATGAGGTAGTCGACGGTCTTGTCGTCGACGGGGAAGAGGCCCATCGTGGCCCCGTACTCGGGCGCCATGTTGCCGATCGTCGCGCGGTCCGGGACCGGCAGCGACGCGGCGCCTTCGCCGAAAAACTCGACAAACTTGCCGACCACCTTCGCCTTGCGCAGCATTTCGGTGACGACGAGCACGAGATCGGTGGCCGTGACGCCTTCGCTGAGGCGCCCCTTCATGTGCACGCCGACGACATCCGGCGTCAGGAAGTACACCGGCTGGCCGAGCATCCCGGCTTCCGCTTCGATGCCGCCGACGCCCCAGGCGACCACCCCGATGCCGTTGATCATCGTCGTGTGCGAGTCGGTCCCGACCAGGGTATCCGGATAATACATACCGTCCTTCTGATGGACGCCACGCGCCAGATACTCGAGGTTGACCTGGTGCACGATGCCGATGCCCGGCGGCACGACCTTGAAGGTGTCGAAGGCCTGCATTCCCCACTTCAAGAACTTGTAGCGTTCGGCGTTACGCTGGAACTCGACTTTCATGTTGAGGTCGAGCGCGTTCCTGGTGCCGTAGTAGTCGACCTGCACCGAGTGGTCGACGACGAGGTCGACCGGCACCAGCGGCTCTATCACCTTCGGATTCTTGCCCATGCGCTGGGCGACGCCGCGCATCGCGGCGAGATCGCACAACAGGGGAACGCCGGTGAAATCCTGCAGCACGACGCGCGCGACGACGAACGGGATCTCCTCGGTGCGGGGCGCGTTCGGGCCCCAGTTCGCGAGCTGGCGTACGTGCTCTTCGGTAATCTTCCTGCCGTCGCAGTTGCGTAACACCGATTCGAGCACGATGCGGATCGACACCGGCAGGCGCGAGATCTTGCCGATGCCGGCCTTTTCCAGCGCGGGCAGCGAGTAGAACTGCCCCGTCTTGCCGGCGGCGGTGCGAAACTGTTGGAGGCTCTGGTGCAGGTTGTTTGCCATGGGCGCTCCTTATCGGGTCGGGACAGGCGTGGAGCCGGGTTTGCGAGTCGGAGCGGGCTTGCGGCCCTTCGACTTGGCCGCGGTCTTGTCTTTCGCCGCCGGGGCCTCGTCGTTGACGTGCACCTTCAATCCGCTGGGCAGAATGATGTCGCCGGGGCGCTGATCGGCCTTGCATGGCCCCGTCCACTTCGCCTCGAGCACGGCATGTCCTTCGGCGTTGCCGAGGAGAGGGGGATCGTAAGTCGACTTGCTCTCGATTTTGTACGCCGAATCGAATTTGCCGGTGATCACCGCGTGCGTCTTCGACGCGTACTTGCGGCGCAGCTTGCACGTCGCGTCGATGACAAGCTTGTCGCCGTCGCGACTCATCTTTTCGATCTGGCAGGTCTCGCTGCGCATGCCTTCGGCGAGCCGGCGGAGCGGGTTGTCGGTGGCTTCGTCGACGCACATCTGGGAGATGCTCGGCTGGTCGTCGGTCCGCGTCGACATGCGTTTGATTTCCCAAAGGCCGGACTTGCGCTTGGGCACTTCCTGCGCCTGCGCGAGGCCGGTGGCGAGGATCAACGTGAAAAAGAAAAGGATTGCTTGGCGCATTGACTGCCTCAGTGGATGTTGAACGGCCCGTTAGATCACGAACAAATCGACGAATTCTGGCACGGGCGTCGACGCGAGCTTTTCGCCGTCGAGCGCAAGATCGAGAATAGCGCGCTGCTGCTTCGCCGGAAAGCGGCGCGCCAGGTTGGTCTTGAACTTCTCGACCAGCAGCGGGATGCCTTCCGTGCGCCGGCGGCGATGTCCGATCGGATACTCGACGACGACTTCCTTGAGCTTCGTGCCGTCGTCGAACTCGACGGCGATGGCGTTGGCGATCGAGCGCTTGTCCGGGTCGAGGTAATCTTTGGAGAACCCGCGGTCCTCGACGCAGACCGTCTTGGCGCGAAGCGCGTCGATCCGCGGATCGGCGGCGATGCCATCCTCGTAATCCGCGGCGGTGAGCCGGCCGAAGATCAGCGGAACAGCGACCATGTACTGGATGCAATGGTCGCGATCGGCGGGGTTGGCGAGCGGGCCCTTCTTGTCGATGATGCGAATCGCCGACTCGTGGGTGCGGATGGTGATCCGGCGGATCGCATCGACCCGATCTCTGACCTTGGGATGGAGGGCCATCGCGCATTCGACCGCGGTCTGAGCGTGGAATTCGGCGGGAAATGAAATCTTGAACAGGACGTTTTCCATGACGTAGCTGCCGTAGGGCCGCTGAAACGCGAACGGCTTGCCCTTGAACAGCACGTCGTAGAAGCCCCAGGTCTTCGCGGTCAATACCGATGGGTAGCCCATTTCGCCCTTGGCGACCATAAGCGCAAGGCGAACCGCGCGCGCCGTGGCGTCGCCCGCCGCCCAGCTCTTGCGCGAGCCGGTATTCGGCGCGTGCCGATACGTGCGCAGCGAGTGCCCGTCGACCCAGGCGAGCGAGACGGCGTCGATGATTTCGTCGCGCGCGAGCCCGAGGAGTTGCGCGACAACCGCGGTCGAAGCGACCTTGACCAGCGCGACGTGGTCCAGCCCCACGCGATTGAAGCTGTTCTCGAGCGCGATGATGCCCTGGATCTCGTGCGCCTTGATCATCGCGGTCAGCACGGCCTGCATCGGCAACGGCCTCGTGCCGGCGGCGATCGCGTTGCGGGAAAGCCAGTCCGCGGTGGCGAGAATACCGCCCAGGTTGTCGGACGGATGGCCCCATTCGGCGGCGAGCCAGGTGTCGTTGAAATCGAGCCAGCGGATCATCGCGCCGATGTTGAACGCCGCCTGCACCGGATCGAGCTGGAACTGCGTGCCCGGTACCTTGGCGCCGTTGGGAACGACCGTGCCCGGAACGATCGGTCCGAGCAGCTTGGTGCAGGCCGGATACGACAGCGCTTCGAGCCCGCAACCGAGCGTGTCGATCAGGCAGTGCCGCGCTGTCTCGTACGCTTCCTTGCTCGTGACCTTGTACCTGACGACGTAGTCGGCGATATCGACGAGGACCTGGTCGGGCATGGGGCGGGCGTTGTAAATCTGCGCCGACACGCTTATCCCTTGGGCTTCGATCCGGCATCCTGGCCGGGTTTTACCTCGGGGGCGGGCGCGGTCGTTTCGGGCGCACGCTCGATGCTGTAGCCGGCGATCCGCCAGTGGTCATCCTCCAGCGTCAACAGGATCGTTTCGGAGACCGGAGGCGCTTTGGCGAACTGCGTCAGGTATGTGAGGGTGACGTACCTGCCTGACGGTGCGCCGCGCACCGCAGTCGAGAATTCGGCCCGCTGCAGCTCGCGCATCACGGATTTGCCGAGCGACTCGCGCGGGCTGGCGACATCGCGGATCCACTCTTGTTGATTGCGGCCCTCCTTCATCACGGCGGCCACGTCGTTCCAGCTCTCTGCGTGGCGTCCGGCGTCGAGCGCGTCGAGCCAGTGCGTCGCCTCTTCCTTTGCGGCGGTGACAGCCGCGGCGCGATCAGCCTCCTCGTCCGCCGCTGCCGGCGTCGCGGCCAGCACGGCGGCCAGTCCGAGGGCCCCGAGCAGCGCCAGCCGGTAGCGTGAGAACCGGCGGCGTTTCATCGGCGCTGTGCGAGTGGCACGAAGGGCTGGTCCTCCGGCCCGACGTAGTTCGCCGAGGGCCGGATGATCTTGCCGTCGGCACGCTGCTCGATCACATGCGCCGACCAGCCCGCGGTACGCGAGATGACGAACAGCGGCGTGAACATTGCGGTGGGCACGCCCATCATGTGATAGCTGACCGCCGAAAACCAATCCAGGTTCGGAAACATTTTCTTCGCGTCCCACATGACGGCTTCCAGCCGCTCGGCGATCGCGAACATCTTGGTGTTGCCGGCGTCGTGCGACAGCCGGCGCGCGACGTCCTTGATGATCTGGTTGCGCGGATCGGCGATGGTATAGACGGGATGGCCGAAGCCGATAATCACTTCCTTGTTCTCGACGCGGCTGCGGATGTCGGCCTCGGCCTCGTCGGGGCTGTCGTAGCGTTGCTGGACCTCGAACGAGAACTCATTCGCGCCGCCATGCCTGGGTCCCCGCAGCGCGCCGATCGCGCCAGCGATCGCCGAATACATGTCCGAGCCGGTGCCCGCGATGACGCGGGCGGTGAACGTAGACGCGTTGAATTCATGCTCGGCGTAGAGGTTGAGCGATGTGTGCATCGCGCGCACCCACAGCGTCGACGGCGCTTTGCCATGCAGCAGATGCAGAAAGTGGCCGCCGATCGTGTCGTCGTGGGTTTCGACCTCGATCCGCTTGCCGTTGTGGCTCCAGTGATACCAGTACAGCAGCATCGACCCGAATGAGGCCATCAGGCGGTCGGCGATATCGCGCGCGCCGGCGACGCCGTGATCGTGCTTCTCGGGCAGCACCGTGCCCAGCGCCGAGACCGCCGTGCGCATGACGTCCATGGGGTGCGCCGCTGCGGGAATGCGCTCGAGGATCTCGCGCACCGGCTCGGGGACGCCGCGCAGAGCCCGCAGCTTGGCCTTGTACGCGGAGAGCTCGGCACCGGTCGGAAGCTTGCCGTGCACGAGCAGGTACGCGATTTCCTCGAATTCGCAGGAGTCGGCGATGTCGAGGATGTCGTAACCGCGGTAGTGTAGATCGTTGCCGGTCCGGCCGACTGTGCAAAGTGCAGTGTTCCCGGCAACGACTCCGGAGAGAGCGACCGATTTCTTCGGCTTGGCTCCGGCAACGGTGGATGCTTCAGTCGTCATGGCATGGACTCACTTTTCCTTCGCGAACAAGTGGTCGAGCTTTTGCTCGTAAGCATGGTAGCCGAGCATGTCGTAGAGCTCGGCCCGGGTTTGCATGGCATCGAGCACGTTCTTCTGCGTGCCGTCGCGGCGGATCGAGAGCGTGGTCATCCTCGCGCGGCTCCGCTCAATCTCGCCGGCTCGGTCGGCACAAAAAACGCGCTCGCTGCGCCAGGGATCGCCGCGCCGGCGGCATGGGCCTGCTGCAGCACGTCCCAGCAGTAGCGGTAGGACGCACGGTCGTAGAGCTTGCCGTCGTGACGGATCGGGGCCCAATCGGCCGCCTGGGCGGCGGCGAGCACCGCAGCGGAGGTCTCGACTTCGGCCGCATCGGGTCGAAACGCGCGCACGATCGGCTCGATCTGCGCTGGGTGGATGCTCCACATCCGGAGGAAGCCGAATTCGTTCCGCGCGCGCCTGGCGTCGGCGTACACGATGTCCGGATCTTCGAGCGCGAGCGTCACGCCATGGGCGGGAACGACCGCGTGCGCGAGCGCCGCGGCGGCAACCTCGCATTTCGCGCGGCGGACGAGCGGATGATCGAACTGGCCGGGGCTTTGCATCGCCGCCGCCGGAATCGCGCCGTGGTGTGCGCTGACGAAGTCGAGCGTTCCGAAATCGAGGCTGGCGACCCCGGGCAGCGCGGCGATCGCCCAGGCGTCGTGCACCGCGCCGGGCGTCTCCATCATGACCGAGACGGGAATCGTGCGGTGCACGCCGGCGCGCAAGGCTTCCTCGCGCACGGCGTGGAGGAAACGCTCGACATCGGCGACCGACTCCGCCTTGGGCAGCGTCAGGAATGCGAGCCGGGCGCCCGCGCCGCGAACAAGGATGTCGAGCTCGCTGCGCCATGCGTGATGCGTCACGTCGTGGATGCGCGCGCCGACACGCCCGAAAGCGTTGTCGTTGCCCGCGATCAAGGCCGCCATCGCCCTGGCGTGCGCCCGCTCCTCGCCGACTGGGGCGCCGTCCTCGCAGTCGCAGGCGATGTCGAAGACCGGACCCATCTCGCGTTGCAGCGACAATGCCTTGCGGATATAGCGCTCGCTGCCCGCGTAGTGGACGCAGGGCGGCAACGGCGGCAGCGCGCGCTCGGCGCCGTAGAGCGCCGCCGACGGATGCAGGCGTCCGATCATTTCAGTGGACATTCACATTACGGAAGCAAACGGGCCGCGCGGTGCTTTAGGTTGCTTGACCCAGCAACGAAGAGACGCCGGCGCGCTCTTCCTCCAGCTCTTTCAAGGTGGCGTCCATCCTCTCGCGCGAGAACGCGTCGATCTCGAGCCCCTGCACAAGCTCGTATTCGCCGTTCGCGGTCGTGACTGGAAAGCCGTACATCACGTCCTTGGGGATGCCGTAGCTGCCCTCGGACGCCACTCCCATCGTCACCCATTCGCCGTTGCTGCCGGCGAGCCAGTCACGAACATGGTCGATCGCCGCATTCGCGGCCGATGCGGCCGAAGACAGTCCGCGCGCCTCGATGATCGCGGCGCCGCGCTTGCCTACGGTCGGAATGAACACAGTGCGATTCCAGTTCTCGTCGTTGATCTTCGCCTTGAGCGATACGCCGCCGGTTGTGGCGAAACGGTAGTCCGGATACATCGTCGGCGAATGGTTGCCCCACACAATCAGCTTTTTGATCGAGCCGACCGGGACTTCGGCCTTCGTCGCCAGTTGCGACAGCGCGCGGTTGTGATCGAGCCTCAGCATGGCGGTGAAATTCTTCTTCGGCAACGACGGCGCCGACTTCATGGCGATATAAGCATTGGTATTGGCCGGGTTGCCGACGACGAGCACCTTGATGCCGCGGCTGGCGACGGCATCGAGCGCCTTGCCCTGTGCGGTGAATATCTTCGCGTTTTCGAGCAGCAGGTCCTTCCGCTCCATACCGGGGCCGCGTGGCCTAGCGCCAACCAGGAGAGCGATTTCCGCGTCCTTGAAGGCGACCATGGGATCGGAGCCGCCGCTCATCCCGGCGAGCAGCGCAAACGCGCAGTCCTCCACTTCCATCATGACGCCCTTGAGTGCCGCCTGCGCCTTGTCGAGCGGAAGCTCGAGCAGCTGCAGGATCACCGGTTGGTCGTTGCCGAGCATTTCACCGTTGGCGATCCGGAACAAGAGGCTGTAACCAATCTGCCCGGCGGCGCCGGTGACCGTTACGCGGACGGGCTTCTTCATCAAAGACTCCTGGAGAGTATCTGGCGATCGGGGGCCGTTCCGGCATTCGCCTCGGGCCATGCGCCCGGTGGGCGGTGGGTGGACGCACGCAGGGCCGCTATTCAAAGATCGGTTGGCGGCGTCGCCAAGCGAATGTTACGGTGCCGGCAGCGGGGTGTCGAGTCCGGGAGCGACGCGCAAAGGAACCTAATGCGCGCGCGGCGAGCATGCGCCCGCGCTGGCGGGCGCGCGTCGATTGCCTGTATAATTTTGCCGTGCACCGACCACCGGGCGCCCTCGCTTTCTCGCGCCGAGATTAGGTTTCTCACTCATGCCTGCCCTCGAGCGACCCGTGACCAGGCCGCGCCCCGTTTACTTGAACCTGGTGCGCATCCGCTTGCCGCTGCCCGGCATCGTGTCGATCCTGCACCGGCTGAGCGGGGCCGCGCTATACCTCATCGGGCTGCCGTTGCTGCTCTTCGGCGTCCAGCGCAGTCTCGCGTCACCGGAGGCGTTCGACAGCTTCCGCGCCGCGCTCTCGAACCCGCTGGCGAAGATCGTGCTGATCGGATTGATCTGGGCGTATCTGCACCATTTTTTTGCAGGAATTCGCTTTCTGCTTCTCGACGTCCAACAGGGCATCGAGCTTAAGCCCACGCGCATATCCAGTATTGTCGTGCTGGTCGTAAGCCTTGCGTTGACGCTGATCGTCGGGGTCCGCCTGTGGTGAAACGCGTCGTCGTCGGCGCCCATTACGGGCTCAAGGACTGGCTCGCCCAGCGCGTCACCGCGATCGTGCTGGTGCTCTATACGCTGCTGTGGCTCGCGATCGCGGTCGACCACGGCGGCATCGATTATGCGTTGTGGCAGGGATTGTTCGCCAACGGCGCGTTCCGGGTGGCCACGCTGCTGTTCTGGCTGGCGCTGCTCTGGCACGCCTGGATCGGCGTGCGCGACATCTGGATGGACTACATCAAGCCGACCGCGCTGCGGCTGACGCTCGAGGTCCTGACAGTGCTGTCTCTGGTCGGCTACGCCGGGTGGGCGGTCGAGATCCTGTGGGGAGCGGC
>DASXQW010000305.1:0-7946 GCA_036506975.1 Casimicrobiaceae bacterium
ATCGTGATCTGCTTCGCGCTGACCTTGACGATCTTCGGCAGCGTCAGTTGCAGCACGCCGTCGACATGCTTCGCCTGGGCCGCGTTCGCATCGACTGCTTCCGGCAGGCGGATCGCACGGCTCGCCTTACCGAAGCTGCGCTCGCGCCACAACGCCTTGCCGTTGGGCTCCAGCTCTTCGCGGTACTCGACGGCGATCGTGACGTCGCGGTCTTCGACCTTGACTTCGATCTTGTCCTTGGCAACGCCGGGAACCTCGGCCTTGACGACGTACGCTTCCGGGGTCTCGACGACGTCGAGATCGATGCTGCCGCCAGCAACGCTCGCGCTGCCGTTGACGGGCGCGAAGAACGCGCCCAACGCCCGGTCGAGCGGGCTCTCGTAACGCAACAAACCAGTCATTTTGCTCTCCTCTGGATATCCATGGGGCGGCACTCAGTTGCCGCCGACGCCCGAAAGATGGCGCTGGCGCCGTCGATTTCAAGGGGCCGGTTTAGCCGTCGGCGGTTCCGATGGGCGCGCCGGGCGATGCCTCCGCCGGTGGAGCGGCCTTGGACAGCGCGGCGAGAATGCCCTGCAGCAGTGCCGTCGGGCTCGGCGGGCAGCCGGGGATTGCGACGTCGACCGGAATGACGTTGGCGACGCGCCCCAGGCTCGCATAACTTTCTCCGAAAATGCCACCGCTGCAACCGCAGTCGCCGGCCGCGATGACGAGCTTGGGGTCGGGCGTCGCGTCGTAGGTGCGCTTGAGCGCGATCGCCATATGCTTCGATACCGGCCCGGTGACGAGCAGCATGTCGGCATGTCGAGGGCTGGCGACGAACCGGATGCCGAGGCCTTCGAGGTTGTAATAGGGATTAGCCAGCGCGTGGATCTCCAGTTCGCAGCCGTTGCACGATCCCGCGTCTACCTGGCGAATAGTCAACGCGCGGCCCAAAGTGCGGAGGATCTGCTTCTGCAAGCGGGCTACGAGCACCATCTCCTCCGCGGGCGAGGGCGGCGGCTCGGTCTTGATGCCGGTCCTGGCGATCTGGCGGAGGACGTGCAGCATGGCGTCGGATCCTTGCTAAAGATCGTGACCGCTGTAGGAGAGGTTGAACGACTTGTTGATCAGCGGAAAGTCGGGGACGATATTGCCGATCACGGCATGCTCGAGCACCGGCCAGTTCTGCCACGATGGATCGTGCGGATGGCAGCGGCGAATCGTGCCGTCCGGGCCGCTCTCCAGCGCGACGACCACCGGTCCGCGCCAGCCTTCGACAGCGCCCAGCGCAAACGCGAACGCTGGAAATTCCGACAGCGGCTCGGCAATCTCGCCCGAGGGCATCGCCTCGAGCAGCACCTCGCTCAGGCGCAGCGATTCGAATGTCTCGTCGAAGCGCACTGCAACCCGCGCAGCGACATCCCCCGATGTCTGCGTCACTCTGCGTACCGCGAGGGTATCGTACGGCGGCTGCGGAAAGTCGCAACGGAGGTCGTCGGCGAGCGCGCTCGCGCGCGCGGCGAAACCGGTCAGGCCGAGTTTCGCCGCCAGCTCACGCGTCACCAGACCGCACTGACGGAAGCGATCTTGCAGCCCCGCGTGATCGTCGTAGATATCGCGCAGCACGCGAATTTCGCGGGAGAGGCTTGTGCATTGCGCGCGCAGCGCCGCGACCGTTTCGGCATCGATGTCGTTCGCGACGCCGCCCGGAATGACGGCGTCCATCATGAAACGATGGCCGAAGGCCTTGGAATTGACGCGCAGCAAGTCTTCCTTGAGCCGTGAGAACTGCGCCAGGCCGAACGCGAAGCCACCGTCGTTGCCGAGATAACCCAAGTCCCCCAGATGATTCGCGATGCGCTCGCGCTCGAGGCAGAGTGCGCGCAGCCAGACCGCGCGCGGCGGCGCGGCGACGGCGGCGATCGCCTCGACGGCCTGCGCATAGGCCCATGCGTAGGCGACCGTGCTGTCGCCTGAAACGCGTCCGGCCAGGCGGTAGCCGTCCGCGATAGTCAACGCTTCGAATCGTTTTTCGATCCCCTTGTGGACGTAGCCCAGGCGCTCCTCCAGCCTGAGCACCTTCTCACCCACGACCTGGAAGCAGAAATGGCCCGGCTCGATGATGCCTGCATGCACCGGCCCGACGGCGATTTCGTGCACGCCCTCGCCGGCCACGCGCACGAACGCATAGTCTTCCTCGCCGGCGTCCCACTTCGGAGAAGCCTCGAAGTCGCGCCGCAGCGGAAACTGGTCGATCGGCCACGCAGCCTGCCAAGCCCACGGCCGCTGGTCGTCGGCGTCGCACTGCACGCCGACGAGATCGAATGCCGCGCGCTGCATCCGGCTGGCGGCCGGGAAAATCGCCGAGAGGTCGGGATAGCGCGCGCCCCCGTCAGGCAACGTGTGCTCGAGCAGCGTCAAGCCATCGCTCCCTTTGAGCAGCACGCGCAGGCAGAAGCCGCGCTCGCGGTCGCGCTCGTCGCTCGCCCACAAGGCGACGAGTTGTCCGCCTTGCTCCCAGGCGAGCCGGCATGCGGCAATGAGCTGGCCCGAGCCGACCGGACAACGCTGCGCCGGGACATTACAGGCGAGCGGCGCGGTGGCGATGCCGAGTGGAGAAACGTTCATCACAGGACGCGTTATCCGATAAGTCTTGCAGCCTGGCGGTACCAGTCGGCAAGGAACGGCGGAATCCACAAGCCCAGCATCAGCACGATCGCCATGTGCGCGAACACCGGAACGACGGCGGGCCTGTGCGGTAGCTGCCCCGCTGTCGTCTCGCCGAATACCATAGGCTGCACTTTGCTGAACACCGCCGCGAACGCCACGCCGAGCGCGCCGAGCAGCAGCGGCGTCGCCCAGGGCTGCTCGCGCATCGCGGTGGTCAGGATCAGGAACTCGCTGGCGAACACGCCGAACGGCGGCATGCCGAGAATCGCCAGCGACCCCAGCGCAAGCGCCCAGCCGAGCATCGGGCTCGTCGTGATCAGGCCGCGAATCTGGTCCACCATCTGCGTGCCGGTTTTTTGAGCAGCGTGCCCCACCGCGAAAAAGATCGCCGACTTGGTCAGCGAATGCACGGTCATGTGCAACAGCGCGGCGAAATTGGCGATCGCACCGCCCATGCCGAAGGCAAAGGTGATGATGCCCATATGCTCGATCGATGAGTAGGCGAACAGCCGCTTGATGTCCTTCTGCCGCGACAGCAGGAACGCCGCGACGACAACCGACAGCAGTCCGAAGCCCATCATCAGCTCTTTCGCGAATCCCGTGTGCACGGCGCCTTCGATCAGCACCTTGCAGCGCACGACTGCGTAAAGTGCGACGTTGAGCAGTAGGCCCGAGAGCACCGCCGACACCGGTGTCGGGCCTTCGGCATGCGCATCGGGCAGCCAGTTGTGCAGAGGGACCAGCCCGACCTTGGTCCCGTAACCGACGAGCAAGAACACGAAAGCGAGCGAGAGCACGGTGGGCTCCAGCTGACCCTTCACGTCGTTGAGCTCGGTCCAGAGCAACGCTCCGCCCCCGGCGCCGAGCAGCTTCTCCGCCGCGAAATACAGGAGGATCGTGCCGAACAGGGCCTGCGCGATGCCGACCCCGCACAAAATGAAATATTTCCACGCCGCTTCAAGGCTTGCCGGTGTCCGGTACAGGCTCACCAGCAGCACGGTGGTCAGCGTTGCGGCTTCCAGCGCGACCCACAGAATGCCCATGTTGTTGGTCAGAAGCGCCAACAGCATCGTGAAATTGAACAGTTGGTACATGCTGTGGTAAAGCCGCAGCCGCGCGGCGGTCAGCTTGCCGCGCTCCTGCTCGATCTTCATGTACGGTCGCGAAAAGACCGCCGTCGTGAAGCCGACGAATGCGGTCAGCGCGACCAGGAACACGTTGAACGGGTCGACGAAAAGCTGCCTGTCGAGAACGAGCATCGGGCCTTCAGCAATGACGCGTCCGGTCAGGAACGCCGCAGCAATGACGGTCAGCAGGCTGAAGGCGACGTTGACTTCGGGCGCACGCTCTCGCTCGCCGATCGCGGCCAGCACCAGCGCGCCGGCCAGCGGCAGCCCGAGGACGGTGAGGATTTCGATCACTCGCCCTCCTTAGTCCCGCGGAGGATGATGACCGGCCGCGTTTCGGGCGCAGCTCGCGCGGGGACAGGCCCTTCGGGCTTCGCTTCGCGCCCCGCGCTCACTCGCCCTCCTTGAGCTTTTCCAGGTGGTGCAGATCCAGGCTGTCGAACTGTTCGCGAATCTGGAAGAAGAACACGCCAAGGATCAACATGCCGACGAGCACGTCGAGCGCAATGCCCAGCTCGACGACCATTGGCATGCCGTAGGTTGCGCTGGTCGCCGCGAAGAACAGGCCGTTTTCCATCGCCAGGAAGCCGATCACCTGCGGAATCGCCTTGCGGCGCGTGATCATCATCAGGAACGACAAAAGCACGCTCGCCATCGCGATTCCCAGCGTGCTCCGCGTGACCGTGCTCGCGAGCTGCGAGATCGGTACCGCAAGGTTGAAGGCAAACACGACGAGCACGATGCCGATGATCATCGTCGTCGGCACGTTGATCAGTCTCTCGAACTCCCACCGGACGTCGAGCTGGTTAATCAGCCTGTGCAGCAGCCACGGCAGCACGAAAACTTTGAGCAGCAATGTGAGTAGCGCTGACCCGTACAGATGCGGTTGATGCGTCACGTAGGCCACGATCGCCGTCGAGCAGGCGAGCGCCAGGCCCTGCGCGGCAAACAGGTTGATCAGCGTGAGCACGCGGCGCTGCGCCAGCATCGCGAATGCCAGGAGCAACAGCACCGCGGCGAGCAGATTGATCAACTGAGCGGAGAGTGGGAGGCTGCTCATCAGCTTCCCAGCAGCAGATTGACCAGCATTCCCAGGACCGCGAGCAGGAAAGCGGTGCCGAGGAACTCGGGCGCCCGGAAGATGCGCATCTTCGCCGCCAGCGTTTCGATCAGCGCGAGGACGAACCCCCCGATTGCGAGTTTGCCGATCAGCACCGGCGTTGCGATGAGAATCGCCAGCCAATCGTCGCTCGCGCCGGCGATGCCGTACGGGAAGAAGAGCGCCAGCCCGATGCACCAATAGTTGAACAGCTTCAGGGCGGAGGCCCACTCGATCAACGCCAGGTGGCGCGCCGAATATTCGAGGATCATCGCCTCGTGGATCATCGTCAGCTCGAGGTGCGTTGCCGGATTGTCGACGGGGATACGCGCGTTCTCGGCGATCGAGACCATCGTGAAGGCAACGCCGGCGAAGGCGAGGCTCGGATAGATCGCTAGGTGGCGGTGCGCAAGGGTATCGACGATCTGCGGCAGCGAGGTGCTGCCCGAGATCAGCGACGCGGTGAACAGAACCATCAGCAGCGCCGGCTCGGCGAGAAAACCGATGAACATCTCGCGCCGCGCGCCCAGGCTTCCGAACGCCGTGCCGATATCCATCGCGGCCAGCGCGCCGAAGACGCGTGCCAGCGCGAACAGGCCGACCAGCGCGATCGCGTCGGCGGCAGTCCCGAAAGGCAGATCGGTGGCGAGCGAAGGGACGATCGCCGCCGCGCAGACCATGGCGCCGAATACGATGTACGGAGTGATGCGAAAGATCGCCGACGCGTTCTCGGCCACGACCGCATCCTTGTGCAGCAGCTTGTGGATCATCCGATAAGGCAACAGCAGCGGCGGTGCGCTCTTGTTCTGCAACCAGGCGCGGCACTGATTGACCCAGCCGAGCAGCAGCGGCGCGAGCAGCAACGCAATCGCGACCTGGAGCAACTGGTAGATAAGCTCGGTCGCTCTCATCGCACGAAGAACAGCAACGCCAGCAAGGTGATGAAGCTGTACATCAGATAGGCCGCGATCCGACCCTGCTGGATACGGCCGACGAGCCGGGCGACGAACTCTGCACCACGCGCGACCGGCAGGTACAGCCAGTACCACAAGTGATCCTCGGCCGTGACCTTGTAGACCGGCTTTTCATCGAAAGGCGTCGGCAGCGTGCGCTCGAGGCGGAAGAACGGCTCGAACACCTGCCGGATCGGCTGTCCGAAGCCCTCTGCGGTGTCCTGCATCCGCGGCGTCTGCAGCGGGTAGCCGCAATCCCATGCGGGTCCTCTGCGCAACCTGCCGTGATAAGCGCGACGCACGACGTATATCGTCAGCACCACGACGGCGACGATTACGACCAACAGGATCGCCGGGCTGTAGCTGGAACGATCGGGGTTGATCGGTGCGAGCAGCCACCAATGAGTGCCCTGGTGCCCCACGGTCGAGCCGATCAGCATCGCGTTGATCCGGTCGAGCACCGCGATGACGTGCACGGGAAAGAGCCCGAGCACGACGCATCCCAGCGCCAGCCAGCTCATGCCGATGCGTTCGAAGATTCCGGCGTCGTGCGCGTAGGCGAGGTTGGGTTCGCGCGGGCGGCCCAGGAAGATCACGCCGTAGAACTTGACCATGACGTACGCGGCCAGCGCGGCGGCGAGGACGACCGCGGCGGCGGCTACCGGCACCAGCATGTTGATGAACGATTGCGGCAGGCTCGGCGTGAACAGGAACGCCTGCAGCAGCAGCCACTCGGAGACGAAACCGTTGAGCGGCGGCAGACCGGCGATCGAGAGTGTCCCTACGAGCGCGAGCCACGCGACCCATGGCATGCGGTGGATCAAGCCGCCCAGCTTGCCGAGGCTCCGTTCGCGCGTCGCGTGCAGCACCGAGCCGGTCGCGAGGAATAGCAGGCTCTTGAAGAATGCGTGATTGAGCGCGTGATAGAGCACGGCGGAGAGCGTGATGGCGGCGAACAGCGTCTTGCCGTAGGCCTTGAACAGGATCGTGAGCCCGATGCCGGCGACGATCAGACCGATATTCTCGATCGACGAATAGGCGAGCAGGCGCTTCATGTCGATCTGCACGGCGGCGAAGATGACGCCGAACAACGCCGTCGCGAGGCCGAGCGCCAACGCGATCACTCCCCACCACCAGAGCTGGCCGTTCAGCAAGTCGAACGTGATGCGCAGCATGCCGTAGATCGCGGTCTTCAACATCACGCCGCTCATCAGCGCTGAAACCGGCGACGGCGCCGCCGGATGCGCTTCGGGCAGCCAGATGTGCAGCGGCAGCAGCCCGGCCTTGGCGCCGAAACCGAACAAGGCGAGGAAAAATGCGATCGTAGGCCAGGTGCCGCCCAGGACGACCGAGCGCATATTACCGAACGTGTAATCGCCGTTGCCGCCCTGCAGCACGCCGAAACACAGCAGGATGCCGATGGCGCCGATGTGCGCGACCAACAGGTAGAGGAATCCCGCGCGGCGGATCTCGGGGATGCGGTGCTCGGTCGTCACCAGGAAAAACGACGCGAGCGCCATCGTCTCCCAGGCGACCATGAACAGATAAGCGTCGTCGGCCAGGAGCACCAGCGCCATCGCGGCGAGAAACACGTGATATTGAAGGCACATGAGCCCCGGGGCGGTGCCCTCACTCGAGCGGAAGTAGCCGACCGAATAGATGGAAATGCCCGCGCCGACGGCACCGAGCAGAACAAGAAAGAATGCCGACAGCGAATCGAGCCGCAGGTGAAACGGCAGGTCAGGCAGCCCTAGAGGCAACACCGTCGACTGCGGCAGGTCTCCGAATGCGACGAATGCGACGATCGCGAGCGTGATGCCGACCGCGGCGCCCGCCGAGAACAGCACACGACCGACATAAACCAGGTTACGTGGCCGGGCGATGCCGAGAGCCGCGATGGCGAGCCAGGCGACGATCGCGGCGACGATCAGGCTAAGCGCTGAGGGGATCACAGTCGACTCGCGGCCTCGTCATCGACGCAAAGCGCGCGAGCGCCGGCGCATCATTTGACGCGCATGCCGGGCGTTGCGCCCGAGTCAGGCGCGAGCAGAAAGATGCCCGGGCCGTCGCCCGATGCGGCGAGAACCATGCCTTCGGAAAGACCGAACTTCATCT
>DASXQW010000306.1:0-12538 GCA_036506975.1 Casimicrobiaceae bacterium
ATGGTGATCGCGAGCGCGGGGCACACCGCCTCGCACAGCTTGCAGGCGATGCAGCGCTCTTCGCCGTTGGGATAACGGCGCAGCGCGTGCAGCCCGCGGAAGCGCGGGCTCATCGGCGTCTTCTCTTCGGGATACTGCACGGTTATCTTCGGCGTAACCATGCGCTGCACGGTAAGCCACAGCCCCCGGCCGAGCTCGAGCAGCAGGAATGCGTTGAAGAAATCCTTGAGGCGCTGGATCATTGTCGGTTTCCGAGAGCCTAATGGAACATATACGCCCAGCGCGTCTGCATCATCACGCCGAGGAAGACGATCCACACCAGCGTTACCGGAATGAACACCTTCCATCCCAGCCGCATGATCTGGTCGTAGCGATAGCGCGGGAAGGTCGCCCGGATCCACAGGAATATGAAAAGCACGGCACAGACCTTGACGAACAACCAGCCGATGCCGTCGCCGAAGGGGTGCGCCCCCACGATTTCCACGTCATTGAGCTGCGGCCACGGCGATAGCCAGCCGCCCAGGAACATGACCGAGCACAGCGTCGCGATCAGGATCATGTTCATGTATTCGGCGAGGAAGAACACCGCGAACGCCACGCCCGAATACTCGACGTGAAAGCCCGCGACGATTTCCGACTCGCCCTCGGCGACGTCGAAGGGATGCCGGTTGGTCTCGGCGATGCCGGAGACGAGATACACGACGAACAACGGCAGCAGCGGCCAGATGTACCAGTACGCGGCGCCGCCCTCCTGTCCGCGCACGATCTCGCTCAGGTTCAGGCTCGACGCCACCATCAGCACGCCGACCAGCGCGAACCCCATCGCGATTTCATAGGCCACGATCTGCGCGGCCGACCGCAGCGCGCCGAGGAATGCGTACTTCGAATTCGACGCCCAGCCGGCGAGGATCACGCCGTAGACGCCCATCGAGGTCAGCGCGAGGACGTACAGAAGCCCCGCGTTGATGTTCGACAGCACCAGTCCGTCGGCGAAGGGGATCACTGCCCACGCCGCGAGCGCGGGGCCGATCGACAGGATCGGCGCGATGAAGAAGAGGTTTCGGTTCGCGCCCGTCGGTACGATGATCTCCTTGAATAAGAGCTTGAACACGTCGGCGAACGGTTGCAGCAGGCCAAGCGGTCCGACGCGGTTCGGACCGATGCGAACCTGCATCCAGCCGATAACCTTGCGCTCGGCGAGCGTCAGATAGGCAACGGCGATGATCAGCGGGACCGCGATGGCAACGATCTTGGCTACCGTCCACAAGAGCGGCCACCAAGTCGGCCCAAGCGCGTTCTGCATCACGTCCATCACACGCCTTCCACGGCGATATAACCGAACATCGGCCCCAGCGTGCGGGTCGCAGGATGTGCCGCGGCGATGCGCACGCAGCCTTCCGGGACGCCGGCATCGAGCGTGACGGTCAGCATCGCTTCGCCATCGCCTTGCCGCACGCTGACGGCGGCACCGTCGGCCAGCTTGAGACGCGATAGCGTCGCGGCGTTCATGCGGGCCGCCGGCGGCTTCGCGTCGCGGGTCTTTTGCAGCGACGCCGCGCGCCGCACCAGCGGATCGGCGGCATAGATCGGGACCTCGGCGATGCGCTCGAGGCCGTTCGCGCCGGAAGGCCCCCCCGGAGCTTCGAGCGGGGTTTGCGTCGCATTCGACAGCCAGCTGCCAATCTCGTCGGCACGCGGCAAGTCCGCCCGGATGGCGTCGACGGTTTCGTACTCGAAGCCGGGAATGGACAGCAAGGTGCCCAGCACGCGCAGCACTTTCCATGCGGGCCGCGTCTGGCCCAGCGGCGGCACCACCCCGCTGAACGCCTGTGCGCGGCCTTCGCAGTTGATGAATGTGCCCGCCGTCTCCGTGAACGGCGCCACCGGAAGGAGCACGTCGGCATGCTCGAACGCGCCCGATTTGAACGGCGACAACGCGACGACCAGCTCGGCGGCGGAGAGCGCGGCGCGCGTCGCGGCCGGATCCGCCGTATCGAGCTCCGGGTCAACGTTCAGCAACAGATACGCTTTGCGCGGCTCGGCGAGCATCGCCCCGGCATGGAGCCCGGCCTTGCGCGGAAATGCGCCGGCAACCGTGCCGCCGACGGAATTCGCCGCCTCGGTGAGGAAACCGAGCGAAGCGCCGGTCGACTCGGCAATCGCTTTCGCCAGCGCGTGCAGCTGCGCCGCGCGCGGATGCCATTGGGCAAAACTGCCGAGGAATACCCCTCTGCGCTCGCCGCCGGCGAGCGTGGCGGCAATCTCCTTCGCGAGTGGCGAAACCTCGATGTCTGCCAACGCCGCCGGGACCGTCTCGCCGGCGGCCGTCGCAGCGCCGACCAGGATTTCCGCGAGCATGCGCGGCAGCGCCGACGGCGCGACGATCGCCTTGTGCGCGAGCGGAAGCAGCAGCTCGTCGTCCGCGGTATGCACCAGCGCGATCCTGGCGCCTTTTTTCGCCGCGAGGCGCAACCGCTGCGCGAGCAACGGATGGTCCTTGCGCAGGAAGCTGCCGACGATAAGCACGCGGTCGAGCGCGGCGAACTCGGCGATCGACATGCCGAGCCAGGTTGCGCCTTCGCGCTTGCCGTCGGTGCTGAAGTCGGAATGGCGCAGGCGAAAATCGATGTTCTCGCTGCCGAGGCCGCGCACGAGCTTCTGCACGAGGTGCATCTCCTCCAGCGTCGAATGTGGCGATACCAGTGCGCCGATGGCTGCGGCGCCATGCCGTTCGCGCACGTGCTTGAGCTCCCGCACGACGTGCTCGAGCGCCGTCTGCCAGTCGGTCTCCCTCCACTGGCCGTCGCGCTTGACCATCGGCCGGGTCAGCCGGTCTTCGGAGTTGAGGCCCTCGTACGAGAAGCGGTCCTTGTCGGAGAGCCAGCATTCGTTGACCGAGTCGTTCTCGAGCGGGACGACGCGCATGACGCGATCGTTCTTGGCCTGCACGATGAGATTGCTGCCCAGGCTGTCGTGCGGACTCACCGATTTGCGCCGTGCCAGCTCCCACGTCCTCGCCGTATAGCGGAACGGTTTGGAAGTCAGCGCGCCCACGGGACACAGATCGATCACGTTCCCGGAAAGCTCGGAATCGACGGTCTTGCCGACGAAGGTAATGATCTCAGCGTGCTCGCCGCGGCCGATCATGCCGAGCTCCATGACGCCGGCGATTTCCTGGCCGAAGCGAACGCAGCGCGTGCAATGGATGCAGCGCGTCATGTCGGTCGAGATCAGAGGGCCGAGGTTCTTGTTCATCACGACGCGCTTGGGCTCCTGGTAGCGCGAGTTCGACGCTCCATAGCCGACGGCAAGATCCTGCAGCTGGCACTCGCCGCCCTGGTCGCAGATCGGACAATCGAGCGGATGATTGATAAGCAGGAACTCCATCACGCCCTTCTGCGCTTCGACGGCCGCGTCGGAGTGCGTCCATACCTTCATGCCTTCGGTGGCCGGCGTCGCGCAGGCCGGAAGCGGCTTGGGTGCCTTTTCGACCTGCACCAGGCACATGCGGCAGTTCGCCGCGATCGAGAGCTTCTTGTGCCAGCAGAAGTGCGGCACATAGATACCCAGCTTGTGCGCGGCATCCATCACGGTGCTGCCGCCGCGCACCTCGACCGGCTTGCCGTCGACTTCGAGTTTGAGCGTCGTCATGGTCGCGTCAGACGTAATCCGGCACCAGGCAGCGTTTGTGCTCGATGTGGTAATGGAACTCGTCGCGAAAATGCTTGATGAAGCTCTTCACCGGCAGCGCGGCGGCGTCACCCAGGGCACAGATCGTACGCCCTGCGATATTGTCCGAAACCGAAATCAGCACGTCGAGATCCTCGTTCCTTCCCTCGCCGTGCTCGATGCGATTGACCATCCGCCACAGCCAGCCCGTCCCTTCGCGGCACGGCGTGCACTGGCCGCAGGATTCCTCGAAGTAGAAGTACGACAGCCGCAGCAGCGAGCGCACCATGCAGCGCGTGTCGTCCATGATGATGACCGCGCCGGATCCGAGCATCGATCCCGCCTTGGCGATCGAGTCGTAATCCATGTCGGTCGCGAGCATGATCTCGCCGGGGAGCACGGGCATCGACGAACCGCCCGGAATGCAGGCCTTGAGCTTGCGCCCGCCGCGCATGCCGCCCGCCATCTCGAGCAGCTTGGCGAAGGGCGTGCCCAGCCGGATCTCGAAGTTGCCCGGCCGCTCGACGTCCCCCGACACCGAGAAAATCTTCGTGCCGCCGTTGTTGGGACGGCCGAGATCGAGAAACGCTTCGCCGCCGTTGCGCATGATCCACGGCACGGCCGCAAAGGTCTCGGTATTGTTGATCGTCGTCGGTTTGCCGTACAGCCCGTAGCTTGCGGGAAACGGCGGCTTGAAGCGCGGGAATCCCTTCTTGCCCTCGAGCGACTCGAGGAGCGCCGTCTCCTCGCCGCAGATGTATGCGCCGTAGCCGTGATGGTTGTACAGATGAAAGGAGAAACCGCTGCCGAGAATGTCGTCGCCCAGGAAGCCCGCTCGGTATGCTTCCTCCAGCGCTTCCTCACAGCGCTCGTATTCATCCCAGATCTCGCCGTGGACATAGTTGTAACCGCGCTTGCAGCCCATGGCATACGCGGCGATTGCCATGCCCTCGAACAGGATGTGCGGGTTGTAGCGCAGGATGTCGCGATCCTTGAACGTCCCCGGCTCGCCTTCGTCGGAATTGCAGACCAGATACTTCTCGCCGGCGTACTGCTGGGGCATGAAGCTCCACTTCAGGCCCGTCGGGAAACCCGCGCCGCCACGCCCGCGCAGTGCCGATTTCTTCACCTCGGCGATGACAGTCGCCGGCGGGGTCTTTTCGCCGAGGATCTTCTTCAGCGCCTCGTAACCGCCGCGGGCGACGTAGTCGGCGAGCCTCCAGTTCCGGCCGTTGAGCCCCGTCATGATGATGGCTTCGGGGCCGTAATCAAGAAATTCGGACGGCGCGTTCATGGCGCGCCTTGCGCTTTCAGCTCGGCGAGCAGGGTGTCGAGCGCCTCGGGCCGCATCCAGCTGCACAGGCGCTTGTTGTTGACCAGCAGCACCGGCGCATCGCCGCAGGCGCCAAAGCACTCGCCTTGCTTAAGCGTGAACAGGCCGTCGGAGGTCGTTTCGCCGAAATCGATGCCAAGCTTCTGCTTGAGATGCGCCGCCGCCTTCGTCGCTTCCTGGAGAGCGCACGGCAGGTTGGTGCACAGCGTCAGCTTGTACTTGCCGGTGGGCTCCGTGTTGTACATCTCGTAGAAAGTGGCGATCTCGTAGACGGCAATCGGCGGCATGCCGAGGTACGCCGCCACGAAATCCATCGTCTCGGTCGCGAGCCATCCCTTCTCGTCCTGCGCAATGGCGAGCGCGGCCATCACCGCCGACTGTTTCTGATTGGGCGGGTACTTGACGATCTCGCGATCGATCTTCTTCAATGCTTCAGGCGAGAGCATGTGCGAAAGTTTCACCGAGGATGGGCGAGTTCATATCTCGTCCGTCCAGTAGTCCATGTGGTCGCCCGTACGGGTCATGTGCCGCAGGCCGCGGCCGAAGGCGCCCACTTTCTTCGAGTCGGGGTACTCGCAGACCTCCGCCGGCATCATGGTGCTGATCGACAGATAGGCAAGTTCGGCGTTCGAGTCGTTGACGATCTGGTGCGCCGTTTCCGGGCCGCCGGTCGGGCAGCATATGAAATCGCCTGCGCGGATCTTTCGCATCTCGCTGCCGTAGCGGAGCGTCCCCGTGCCCTTCACAATGAAGAACATCTCCTCTTCGCCGCGGTGACTGTGGAAAGGGCACGAGCGCTTGCCCGGCGGGACGACATCGTACGAATAGCCGAGCTCCTTCGCGCCGAGAAGCGGGCCGACGCGCACGGCATCGCATTCGAACTTGTCGCCTTTCGCGAAATGCTCGAGCTTCAATTCGTCGATGTTTATGACTCTGGAATCGATCACGCTCATCGGACCCCCACGCTTGCGGCCCCATTGGTCAATTCGGCCGCTGCGCTGCCCCCAAAAGCGGGGGCGCACCCGCGCCTTGGCCCGGCGGCGCTCATCGGTCGATCTCCCCGAAGACGATGTCCTGGGTGCCGATTATCGCGACGACGTCGGCGATCATGTGGCCGCGCGACATTTCATCGAGCGCCGCGAGGTGCGCGAATCCGGCGGCGCGGAGTTTCAGACGATACGGCTTGTTCGCGCCGTCAGAGATGATGTAGACGCCGAATTCACCCTTGGGATGCTCGATCGCGGCGTAGGCCTCGCCGGGCGGCACGTGCATGCCTTCGGTGAAGAGCTTGAAGTGGTGGATCAGCTCTTCCATGTTCAACTTCATGGACTCGCGCGACGGCGGCGTGATCTTGTGGTTGTCGATCATGGTCGGGCCGGGGTTTTCCCGCAGCCAGTCGATGCACTGGCGGATGATCTTGTTGGCCTCGCGCATCTCCTGCACGCGGACCAGATAACGGTCGTAGCAGTCGCCGTTCGTCCCCACCGGAATGTCGAATTGCATGCGGTCATAGACCGCGTACGGCTGCTTCTTGCGCAGGTCCCACGGCACGCCCGAGCCGCGCAGCATCGGGCCGGTGAAACCGAGCGCCATGGCACGCTCAGGTGCGACGACGCCGATGCCTACGGTACGCTGCTTCCAGATCCGATTCTCGGTCAACAGCGTCTCGTACTCATCGACGTTGCCGGGAAAGCGCTCGGTGAAATCCTCGATGAAATCGAGCAGCGATCCCTGCCGGTTCTTGTTCATCCGCGCGACCGCTTTCGCGTTGTGGATCGGCGAGGCCCCGTATTGCGGCATCCGGTCGGGCAAGTCGCGATAGACGCCGCCGGGGCGGTAATAAGCCGCGTGCAACCGCGCACCCGACACCGCCTCGTAGACGTCCATCAAGTCCTCGCGCTCGCGGAAACAGTACAGAAAGGGAGTCATCGCGCCGACGTCCAGCGCGTGCGCGCCCAGCCAAAGCAGGTGATTCAGGATCCGCGTGATCTCGTCGAACATCACCCGGATGTACTGCGCGCGGATCGGCACCTCCACTCCGAGCAGTTTCTCGATCGCCAGGCAATACGCGTGTTCGTTCGACATCATCGACACGTAATCGAGCCGGTCCATGTACGGCAACGACTGGAGGTAGGTCTTGTACTCGGCCAGCTTCTCTGTCGCGCGGTGCAGCAGCCCGATGTGCGGATCGGCGCGTTCGATCACCTCGCCGTCGAGCTCCAGCACCAGCCGCAGCACGCCGTGCGCCGCCGGATGCTGCGGGCCAAAATTCATCGTGTAGTTGCGAATCTCCGCCACGTCGTCAGCCCTTGCGGAATCCCTCGTTCTCCGCGTAGTTTTCGTCGCGGATGATCCGCGGCGTGACCTCGCGCGGCTCAATGGTCACCGGCTGATAGATCACTCGCCCCAGCTCGGGGTCATAGCGCATCTCGACGTGACCGGACAACGGAAAGTCCTTGCGGAAAGGGTGGCCGATGAAGCCGTAATCGGTCAGGATCCGCCGCAGGTCGGGATGCCCGGCGAAAACGATACCGAAGAAGTCGAAGGCTTCACGCTCGTACCAGTTGGCGGACGGCCATATGTCGATCACCGACGGCATGACCGGAAATTCGTCGTCGGGCGCGAACGCGCGCACGCGCAGCCGCCAGTTATGGGCAAGCGACAGGAGGTGATAGACCACCGCAAACCGCCACCCGGGCCGTCGGGCCGTGAGATGCTCGGGAGGCGTCGCATCGGAACCGAAGTCGGCGAAGTCAGCGGGTTCGCCGGCGTAAGCGGAATAATCGACGCCGCAGAGATCGATCAGCGTTTCAAAGCGCAATTCGGGACGATCGCGCAGGCTGCGCATTGCACCCGGAAGCTCCGTCGCAGCGATGACCGCGGTGACCTCGCCAAGGGCGATGGTGAGCTTCTGCAGCCGGTCGCCGAGCGCCGCGGGCAACGCGGCGGCAAGCGTCTCGATCTTCGTCGCCATCAACGTGCGATCGTGTTGGTCCGCCAGATCTTGTTTTGCAGCTGGATGATGCCGTAGAGAAGCTGCTCCGCGGTCGGCGGACAGCCGGGCACGTAGATATCGACTGGAACGATGCGGTCGCAGCCGCGCACGACCGAATACGAATAATGGTAATAGCCGCCGCCATTGGCGCACGAACCCATCGAGATTACCCACCGCGGTTCGGCCATCTGATCGTAGACTTTGCGCAGTGCCGGCGCCATCTTGTTGCAAAGCGTGCCCGACACGATCATCAGGTCCGATTGGCGCGGGCTTGGACGGAAGACCACGCCGAAGCGGTCGAGGTCATAGCGCGACGCGGCCGCGTGCATCATCTCGACGGCGCAGCAGGCGAGCCCGAAGGCCATCGGCCACATCGAGCCGTTGCGCGCCCAGTTGATCACCGCGTCGAGCGATGTGGTTGCGAAGCCTTTTTCGAGGAGGCCTTCAATCGGCATGAGCTACTCCCATTCCAGCGCACCCTTTTTCCATTCGTAAACGAAGCCGATGATCAGGATGGCGAGGAAGATCATCATCGACCAGAAGCCGAATGCGCCGATGTCGGGCAGCACGACTGCCCACGGAAAGAGGAACGCGATCTCCAGGTCGAACAGGATGAACAGGATCGCGATGAGGTAGTAGCGGACGTCGAATTTCATGCGTGCGTCTTCGAACGCCTCGAAGCCGCACTCGTAGGGAGAAAGCTTTTCCGGGTCGGGTCGGTTCGGTGCAAGCAGGCTGCCGACGGTCAGGAGCAGCACGCCCACGCCGACGCCAACGAGGATGAACAGCAGGATGGGAAAGTACTGTTCCAGCATGATCGGATGAATCCTACCCCTCAATGCGCCGGCCACGCTGCGGTCTGTCGCTACCGCGTTGCCGGCGCCGTCCGTCCAGCGGTCCGCCTCGCGCCCTTCCACTATGTGGTGCCGACGGTGAGACTCGAACTCACACGGCTAACGCCACTGCCCCCTCAAGACAGCGTGTCTACCAATTCCACCACGTCGGCTTCGTCATTTCGGTATATCGCTCGGTTTCGAATCGCCCTCTTTCGGCGGTGCGGCCGGAATCGCCGGTGCGGAGCCCTGCGGCACGTCGGCGGCCTTGCTTTCCTTGGCGGCGGGGGCTGGCGCGGTCTGCGGCAGGCCCTGCTTCATGATGTCCGTCGGCCCGGTGCGAGTTGCCCCGAAATACGTCAATCCGAGGCTCGACAGGAAGAATACCGTTGCCAGTATCGCCGTCGTGCGGGAAAGGAAGTTCGCCGATCCCGCGGCACCGAACAGGCTGCCGGAGGAACCGCTGCCGAACGCCGCACCCATATCCGCGCCCTTGCCGTGCTGCAAAAGCACGAGGCCGACCAATGCCGCGGCAACCAGCACATGCACAGCTACCAGAACCGTTTCCCAGATCATCTCACCAATCCCCGTCGCGCCCGCCCAGGCAAATTAGGCATAGGCGATCGCCAAAAATTCATCGGCCTTGAGCGACGCCCCGCCGACCAAGGCACCATCGATGTCCGCACCGGCGAACAACGCCTTGGCGTTATCGGCCTTGACGCTGCCTCCGTACAACAGCAGAACGTCCGCAGCGCCGTCGTGGACCCCAGCCATACGCTCGCGCAAAAGTCGGTGCACCGCCTGCGCCTCAGCGGGGCTCGCCGTTCGGCCGGTGCCAATCGCCCATACCGGCTCGTAGGCGATGACCACGTTCCCGACCCGTTCGCCAAGCCTGGCCGTGACGGCGTCGAGCTGCCGCAACACAACCTCTTCCGTCGTTCCGCCTTCACGCTCCGCGAGCGTCTCGCCGACGCAAACGACGGGCGTCAGTCCTGCCGCCAGCGCGGCGGTCGCCTTCGCCGCAACGACGGCGTCGCTCTCGCCGTGCAACGCGCGCCGCTCGGAGTGTCCCACGATCGCGTAGCGACAACCGAACTCGGCCACCATGGCTGCGGATACCTCGCCGGTATACGCGCCGCCGGCATGCTCGCTCACGTTCTGTGCACCCCAGGCAATCGCCGAACCTGAGAGCGCGGCCTGCGCCTGCCAAAGGTACGGATAGGGTACGCACACCGCCAGCTCCCGCGTCGAAGGCGCCGTCCATCCGACGCGCAATTCCGCAAGCAAGGCGTCGTTTTGCCGCAGGCCGCCGTTCATTTTCCAGTTGCCGACGACGAGCTTGCCGCGCATGCCGCACCCGAGAAAACCGTTGCCCGCGACTCACGATGGCGGGAACGCGTCAAAACCGAGGGATTTTACCCTGCCGGCTCCTTCGGGGTCAACGCGCTGCGCCGCAACAAAGCGGCAAACCCAGGATCAGACGGGTGCTCCGATGCCGGCGAGCCGCCGGAGGCGGCGCAGCAGCAGCGGCAGGAACCAGACCGCGAGCGTCATCACGCCCAGCGTGGCGGCGATCGGTCGCGTGAAAAACGCCAGCAGGTCGCCGTCGGACTTGATCATCGACGTGACAAAATTCTCTTCGAGCATTCCGCCCAGCACGACACCAAGAATCGCGGGCGCGATCGGAAACCCGTTGTCCTCGAGTACGTAAGCGGCAAAGCCCGCGACGACCATCACCGTTACGTCGAACGCCGTGTTGTTGATCGCAAATGCGCCGACGACGCAAAACAGCATGATCACCGGCATGAGCACGTTACGCGGCACCCGCAGGATCTGTTTGGCCGCCTTGATGCACAGAAAGCCAAGCGGAATCATGATCAGGTTGGCAATGATGAACAGCAGATACACCGCGTAGATATTCTGCGGATTGTTGATGAAAAGCGACGGTCCCGGGTTCATGTTCTTCATGTACAGCACCCCGATCACGATAGCGGTGATCGAGTCACCCGGAATGCCGAATACCAGCGCAGGAATCCAGGCGCCGGCAAGCGCGCTGTTGTTTGCGGAGCCCGACTCGACGATGCCCTCGACGTGCCCGGTGCCGAACTTTTCCGGTTCCTTGGAAAACTTCTTGCTGATCGCATACGACATCCACGCCGCGATGTCGGCGCCCGCGCCCGGCAAGGCTCCGACCAGCGTACCCAGCGCGCTGCCGCGCAGGATCTGCAGCGGATACTTGACGGTGAGCCGCCACATACCCTTGAACACGTTGCCGATCGGCTGGTCGACGATCATGACCTCCGGATTGACGTCGACGGCGTAGCGGATGATCTCGGAGATCGCGAACATGCCGATCATGAGCGGGATCAGCCCGATGCCGCCCAGGAGCTCGACATTGCCGAAGGTGAAGCGCGGAATCCCGGCCGGATTCCCCAGGCCTACGGCGGCGATCAGAAGGCCGAGCATCAGCGAAACGAAACCCTTGAGCGGGCGGTCGGATGTCATGAACACCGCGCAGGTCAATCCCAGGAGCACCAGCCAGAAGTACTCGAACGAGCTGAACTTCAGCGCGAAGTCGGCGAGCGTCGGCGCCGCGAGCATCAGCACTGCCGTGCCGAAGAGACCGCCCACGGCGGAGAAAACGAGACCAGCTCCCAGCGCCAGCTCGGCCTGGCCCTTCTTGGTCATCGCATAGGCTTCGTCGGTGTAGGCGGCCGACGCCGGTGTGCCGGGCATGCGCAGCAGGCACCCTGGAATGTCGCCGGAAAAGATCGCCATCGCGGTCGCGGTGACGATCGCCGCGATGGCCGGGATCGGCGCCATGAAGAACGTCACCGGCACCAGCAGCGCCACCGCCATCGTCGCGGTAAGGCCCGGGACCGCCCCGACAAACAGACCGAATACCGACGCAACCAGCATCACGGCGATGTTGTAAGGCTCGAAGACCAGCGCAAAGGCCTGCGCCCACGGTCCGCTCATCGCGATTCCTTTTTGCTGGACGCGGTCACCACAGGACTGGCTGGAGCAGGCCCCACGGCAACGGAACCTTCAAGAGCTTGTAGAACGCCGTATGGATCACCAGCGTCAGCACGAGCGCAAGAGGCAGGATCCACCGCACCCGCACCTGCAGCACCGCAAACAGCGCCGCGAGGTAGATCGTGCCGGTGGGGATGAAACCGAGCCTGTCGACAAGCGCGATATAGAAGATGTTAACGCCGAGCACAACGGCGAACGCGAGCACGTGCAGGCGCGAGCGCGCCCAGGAATCCAGCACAAACCATTGCGCTCGCTCCAGGCGGTGTTGGCGCGCAGCGAAGCCTTTGACGATCAGCAGGACGGCGCAGACTGCCAGACTGACGGCGATGACGCCGGGAAACAGCGCCGGGCCATACTTCTGACCCGGAATGGTCGGGAAGCTTTGGATGTGAACCAGAAGCGCGGCCGCGAGCAGCATGAGGAGCGCGCCCCAGACGGCGTCGTTGAGTTTCATCGGGAATGCCGCTCGACCCGAGATTTCATGACATCAAGTCGCCGCCCCGGCGCAGGCCGGAGCTTGTCGTCATTCCCCGTAAGCGGGAATCCAGTGTCGTGCAGCGCCGCTGGATCCCCGCCTTCGCGGGGATGACGCAACTGTTTCCAATCGCGCGGCGGCTTCGCCTTGCGCTCTTGGACAGTTGCGTCACTTGACGATCCCGACCGCCTTCATCG
>DASXQW010000307.1:0-3895 GCA_036506975.1 Casimicrobiaceae bacterium
TTTCGAGCACGGTGCGCCACGGAAACGTCGATTCCTCCTGGAACACCATGCCGATCGCCGGATGCGTGCCCGAGACGATCTCGCCGGCGACCGTCACGCGGCCTTCGTAGTCACCGATCAGCCCGCCGATGATGTTGAACAGCGTCGACTTGCCGCAGCCCGACGGCCCGATGATGGACACGAATTCGCCGGGTGCGATGGAAAACGAAATGTCGTCGACCGCGGTGATCGCGCCTTCGTTCGTGATGAAGCGCTTGGTGACTCGGTCGACCTCCAGCAGGTTCGTCGGCTGCGGTTGGGTTGCGACGCGCGTCGCCACGGACGGGCCGGAGGGTCGCTCGATTGCCGCTTTATGGTCCGCGCTCACGCTCGGAGAGCCCGCCTTCGCGCGGCCGGACTTACTGCCGCGGCGGAATCTGGATCAGTTCCGCCAGTTGTTCCTTGGTCAGGGGCGCCGCCGTGAACTTGAGCGCGACGGCATCCTGCACGATCGCGTCGAGCCCGGTGATCTTGTCCGGATCGACCGACGCCTTGGGAAAGAAGTCGTCACGGGTGCGCTTGGCCATTGCGACGGGAATGCCCACAAAGTCGGCGTAAGTCTTGAGTGCGGCGGGATCGTCCGAGTACAGCCAGTCGATGGTCTCGCGATACGCCTTCATGAAGCGGTCGATCACGGGTTTGCGGTTCTGCAGTGTCTGCACGTTGGTGATCAACAGCCGCACGGTTTGCCCCTTGAACGCCGCGGCGTCGTTACCGGTCGCGATGATACGGATCTTGCCCTCGTCGAGCAGTTGCAGGCCGAACGGCGGGGCGGACCAGCCCACGTCGATCTGACCCGACATAACCTGCGTGAGCGTCGGCGCCGGACCACCGGTCGCCGTCGGCTTGGCTTTCAAGTCGTACTGCTTCATGAACGCGGTCACGATGCCGTGCGTCGACGAGCCGTTGGTCGAGTAGGCGATCGTCTTGCCCTCGGTGTCCTTGAGCGACTTGATCGGCGAGCTCGCGGGAACGTACCAATAAAGATCGGTTGCGCCGGTCGTCTCGGCGCCGATGACTCGGACGGGTGCACCTTTGGAGTATGCGGAGAGCACGCCCATGATCCCGGGCGCAACGCCGATGTCCACGCTGCCCGAGATGACGGCTTGCTGCGTCTCACCGGCGCCCTGCGTCCACAGGATTTCGAGCGTCAACCCGTGCTTCTTGAAGATCCCTGCGCGCTGTCCGACCTCGGCGATAGTGGTGTCCCAGTTGCCACGCTGGCCGGCAGCGATTTTGAGCGCGTCCTGCGCATGCGCGGTCTGCAATACGGCGCCGAGCGCGAATGCCATCAGCGCGGCCGGGAAAGGCATGAACCTGCTCATCGATTCCTCCTGCCTATGTTCTGTCTGCGGAACGACGCACGCAATAATGCACGTCATCCCGGCGCAGGCCGGGATCCAATTCCGAATACACAGATTGGGCCCCGGCCGCAGCCTGCCCCGGTATGCTTGAGGCCGGGGCCGGGGCGACAGTATCGTGTCACCGAGTTACGCAATCCCCTGAGGGGTGCCCGCCCGGCGCAGTGTGGCGTGCGCCCCCGGCATGCGTCAAGCGCCCGCGTGCCGCTGTTGCATCCGTCACGTATGGCTGGGTACCGATGCTTCCTGCTGCAAGGCAAGCTCTTCCGCGGCGACGCCCAGCGTCGTCCACGGCGTCGTCTTCGCGACGATGCCCTCGAAGGATTTGAGCTTGACGTGCGGAATGTGCTGCGGCGATGTTCCGATCGCCAAGCCGCCGTCGCGTACTTTGCGTGCGGCGTCGACCATGATGCGCCGGAATTGGACGATCGCAACGTCGCTCGCACCCAGCCGCTCGCGTGATCGGTCGGCGATCGGCCCCATCGTCTCCCACATGGCGATATCCTGGTTCGGAATGCCCTGGATGCCGGTGTGGCTCCCGAGCTTCATCGCCCGGCGATCCTGGAGATAATTGTTTTCCCGCGTCCGCGTGCGCCGGAAGTTCGCATCGAGATCGACGCCGACCTGCGCGCCGCAGAATTCGCGCCACGCGTCCTGCTCGATGCCGTCGCCTTCGCTCCAGGCGATGAAGTAGAACATCGTGTTGGTGTCGTCGAGAGGAATGTTCAGGATCGACAGGTTATACAGGTTGTTCGGCGGGATCAGCACGGTGAACGGCGCGACGAAGAGCGTGATGCGCAGGTAATCGTGCGTGCTCGCATCCTTGATCGGACGGCGGATCGCCACGTAGCGAAAGCCGAAATCGGTACGTTGCACCTGCAGCCGGGGCGCCTTGTCGGTCGATGGGCGCAGCCATTCTTTGGTGGTTGCGCCCGCACGCTCCACCTGCGCGGGCACCATGTCGGTCGAATGCAGGCTCGAGCTGTGCGCCGAATCGATCGCACCTTCGAGCACTTGTGCCCAGTTGCAGCCGACGTGCATCTTCACGACGCTGGTGCGGACCCGGGAGGAGGGCGCCCACGCCGGAAGCTCGAACTCGCGCATCTCGTCCGGCGGGCCCATCCAGACCCAAACGAAACCGCCGCCCTCACGGCAGGGATACGCCTTGTGCGTCACCTTCTTTGCCAGGACCGCTTCGTGCGACTCGGAAGGCCGGTCCACGACGTTGCCTTCGACATCGATCTTCCAGCCGTGATAAAGGCAGCGCAGCCCGCACTCTTCGTTCCGCCCCAGCGCCAGCGATGCGCGCCGGTGCGGGCAGTGCTCGTCGAGTACCCCGATCCGGCCCTCGGTATCGCGAAACGCCACCAGGTCCTCGCCCAGCAAGCGTACGCGCACTGGCGCTCCGTCGCGTTCGGCGACTTCCTCGGACAGGCACGCCGGTATCCAGTGGTGGCGCATCAGGAGCCCCATCGGCGCATCGCCTTCGACCCGGCAGAGAACGTCGTTTTCTTCGGCGCTCAACATGCTTCCCTCCGACCCCGATGTGTCCCGCGGTTGCCGGCAGCCGGCGCAGCGGGAATAATATTAGGACCCTAAGCAAATATTAGGCATTTTCGTGCGCGCTGTCGAGGGTCGTGAAGAGCGGTTCGGGCCTGCCGGGGCGCCCAAGCGATGAACCCACATGCCTGAACGCAGGTTACGCATGGGCGTCGCCGGTTTGGGGCGCGCGTTTACGCTGATGCTACCGACCCTGGCTGCGGATCCGCGCCTCGAGCTGGTTGCCGCGGCGGACCCGCGCCCCGAGGCAACCGGGCGCTTCGCCGCGGACTTCGGCGCGCGCGTGTATGCGTCGGTCGACGAGCTTTGCGCGGACCAAGGCGTCGAGGTGATTTACGTCGCTACGCCGCATCAGCATCATGCCGCGCACGTCGCGTTGGCCGCCGCCCGCGGCAAGCACACGCTGGTCGAGAAGCCGATGGCGATCACACTCGAAGAGTGCCGCCACATGATCGACGCGGCAGAGCGCGCCGGCGTGATTCTGATCGTCGGGCATAGCCACAGCTTCGATCGCCCGATCCTCCGCACGCGCGAGATCATCGACAGCGGAACAGTGGGCCGGGTGCGGATGATCAACGCCCAGTACTACACCGATTTCCTCTATCGTCCGCGCCGACCCGAGGAGCTCGCGACCGCGAGCGGCGGCGGAGTCGTGTTCAGCCAGGGCGCGCATCAAGTCGACATCGTCCGACTCCTGGGCGGCGGGCATGTCAAGAGCGTGCGCGCGCTGACGGGCGCCTGGGATCCTGCACGCCCGACCGAGGGCGCGTACGCCGCGCTGCTGACCTTCGCCGACGGCGCATTCGCGTCGCTCGTCTACAGTGGCTACGCCCATTTCGACGCCGACGAATTCTGCGGCGGAATCGGCGAGCTGGGCTCGGTGAAGAATGCGAGCTCGTATGGAGCGGCGCGCCGGAACCTCGAGCGCGCGACGA
>DASXQW010000308.1:0-4032 GCA_036506975.1 Casimicrobiaceae bacterium
GCAGCCCTCGCGGGCGATCGTTTCGACGAGAAAATGGCCGAGCGCGTCGTCGCCGATGCGCGAAATCAGGCCCGCCTTCAACCCGAGGCGCGCGCAACCGAATGCAGTATTTGCCGACGAGCCGCCCAGGTACTTGGAAAAGCTCGTCACGTCTTCGAGCCGCGCGCCGATCTGCTGGGCGTAGAAGTCGACCGCGAAGCGGCCGAGGCAGATCACGTCCAGCGCGCGGCCGGCGACAAAGTGGGTCGTGTTGCGCATCAGTGGTTGGTGGTGAACGTGCGAAACACTTGCTTCGGTCTTGGTGCCGGTCGCACGGACGACAGAGCCGCGCGGGAAGAGGGAATTTTGTCGCAAGCGGCCGATCAAAGCAACTCAGGAGGTCGTGTATCCTTGTTCGGCTGGCCATACCGGACGCAAGCCAGACGGAAGTTACGCGCCAGCCATGCTGCATGGCCCGCGTCCGCCCGCGAAGCGCGCGCTGATGATGTGTTGGCGCCTCGCCGCGACCGGGACGCAGCAGGCAATTTACGGAGGACGCGCGTGCCGCGCACCACCCGCTACATCGCCGCCCAGGAATTCGCCCGTTTGGCCGGCGAACGCGCACGGGGATTTTTCGCGCAGCGCGACGCGCTCGACATCGAGCACAAAGGCGCGCAGGACTTTGTCAGCCATGCCGACCGCGCGGTTGAGGAGCTGATCGCCACGAAGCTGGCTGCGGCGTTTCCTGCCGACGCGTTCTATGGCGAAGAGAGTGCCGCGAGCATGACCGGGCCGCTCGACCGCGTTTGGGTGGTCGATCCCATCGACGGCACGCACAACTTCCTGCGCGGCGTGCGCTATTACTGCGTGTCGATAGCGTACGTCGAGAACGGCCGCCCGCAGATCGGCGTTGTCTACGACCCCGAGTCCGACGAGCTGTTTCATGCCAGCCGCGGCGACGGAGCGTGGTGCCAGCGCGCGGGCAACGATACGCCGTTGCATGCGAGCTCGTGCAGCGCGCTCTCCGATGCATTCGTCTGTGTCGGCCACCACGATCGCAGCCCCGAGCCGCGTTATCTCGCGTTACGCCACGCGTTGATGGACGCGGGCGTCGCGACCCGCAACATGGGGGCCGGCGCGCTGCAGCTCGCGCACGTCGCCGCAGGCCGCTTCGACGGCTTCATCGAACTGTCGCTCAACTCATGGGATGCGCTGGCCGGATTGCTGCTGGTGGAGGAAGCCGGCGGTTACATCGCCCCGTTCCCGGGGCCGCAGGGATTGCGCGTGCCCGCGCCGGTGCTGGCGTGCGCCAAGGGCATCGGCGAACCGCTGATGAAGCTGGTTGCCGCCTGGTAGGTGCGAATTTATTCGCACGCGGCGTGATCGCGGACGGCGTGGCCGGATGAATCCGGCCCTACTTCTTCGCGAAGTCGCCGGCGTACACGTCGACGAACGCGTCGGGCTTCACGTATTTGCGCAACGCGGCGTTGACCGCTGCGGCCGTGAGGCCGGCGACCTCGGCATCGACCTTGGCTGAATACGCGAACGTCCGTCCGAGATGCGCCTGGCGGGCAAGCTCGGCGGCGAGGCGCGCATCCTGCGTGCGGGCGAGAGCGCGCTCCTGCAGGATCGCTCTCTTCGCGTCGGCGACCTCCGCCTCGGTGAAGCCGTCGCGCACGGCGCGCGCAATCTCCTCGTTCAGCGCGGTGCGCAGCTGTGTCAGATTCTCCGGCGCGAAAATCGCCTCGAGCGTCAATGCCGTATTCGGCTCGAAGCTGGAAGGCTCCAGCGCGGAGTACACGGAATAGCTCAAGCCTTCTTTCTGCCGGATGCGCTCCCACAGCCGAGAGGTGGACGAGCCGCCGAGAATGAAATTCGCGACTTGAAGCGCGGAAAAATCGGGGCTCGTGTCGTTAACCGGCAGCGCGAGCGCGCCGGCGAGCACCGCGTTCGCCTTGTCAGGCGTAACCTGCCGGATCTCGATCGCCCGCTTGAACACCAGCGGTTTCGGCACGCGCGCATACGGCGCGCGGGTTTGCCACGAGCCGAACAACTCCTCGAGCAGCGGCTTCACCGCCGCGGGGTCGAAATCGCCGACGATCGCCAGCTCCGCGTGCGTTCCGCCGGCGAAGCGCGCGTAGAACTCCTTGACGGCGTCGAGCTTCGCCGACTCGATGTTCGAGACTTCCTCGTCGACCGTCGGCACGTAGCGCACGTCGTCCTTGGCGTAGGGATTATCGTAACGGCCGAGCGTGCGCTCTGCGATATCTTCCGGATCGCTGCGCCTGCCCTCGATGTCGGTCGATCGCTCGCGCTTGAGCTTGTCGAATTCGCTCGCGGGGAACGCGGGCTCGCGCAGGATCTCGGCGACGAGCTTGAGCGTGTCGGGCAGGCGCTCGCGCACGGTCTGACCGCGCGCCTGCGTCGCCGTCGCGTCGCCGTTGATCGACACCCGCGCGCGATAGGAATCGAGCGCATCCTCGATCTCCTGCCGGCTGCGCTTCGCCGTGCCGCGCATGAGCATCGACGCCGCCAGATCGCCGTCGGTATCGCGGCCTGCGAGCGAGCGCTCGTCGCCTTGATGCAGCTTGAGCGCAAAATGGACCGTTCCGCCGCGGGTCTTCTTCGGCAGCAGCACGACCTTCATGCCATTGGCGAGCGCGAATCGCTGCGCGCGGAGATCGAGGTTCGCCGGCGTCGGGTCGAAGCTTTCCCCTGCGGCTACCGGCGCATCGCCCTTGTAGTCCTTCACCAGCGCGGCGATGTCGAGCTTAGCCTGCGGCGGAGAACGCTCCGGCTGCGCGTCCGGAATGAACTCGCCGACGGTGCGGTTCGCGGGCTTCAAGTACGCGACCGCGACGCGCTGGACGTCTGCCGCAGTGACTTTGCGCCAGCGGTCGCGCTCTAGGAAGAAGAGCCGCCAGTCGCCGCTTGCCATCGCTTCCGACATCGACGCCGCGAATGCCTGCGGGGTCGCGATGATGCGCTCGAACTCGTTCAACGCTCTCGCGCGCACGCGTTCGACCTCGACGGCCGTGATCGGCTGCGCCTTGACGCCTTCGAGCGTGGCGACCATCGCTTCGCGCGCTTTGCCGAGCGAGTCGCCGGCGGGAACCTGCGCGAAGAACATCGCCACGCCCGGATCGTGCATGCCCCAGTTTTCGCCCTCGACCGTGCTGGAGAGATTCGTGTCGACCAACGCCCGATAAAGCCGGCCGGAAGGCGCACGCGTCATGATTTCGGTGAGCGCATCCATCGCCACGTAATCGGGACTCGCCTGCGGCATGGTGTGATAGAGCGCGCCGACGAGCTGCGTATCGCCGACGCGGCGCAGAACGACCTGCCGCTCGCCGTCCTGCACGGGCTCGTCGGTGTAGAGCGGCGGTAGCTTGCGCGCGGGGCGCGGGATCGGTCCGAAATGCTTCGCGATCAAGCGCAGCGCTTCGTCCGAGTCGAACGCACCGGCGATGATCAGCACGGCGTTGTCCGGCTGGTAGTACGCGCGGTAGAACGCCTGCAGGCGCTCGATGTTGACGCGCTCGACGTCGGTGCGCGCGCCGATCGGCTCCTTGCCATAGTTGTGCCAGTTGAACGCCGCCGAGAGCATGCGCTGCACGAGGATGCTGTGCGGGTTGTTCTCGCCGCTTTCCATCTCGTTGCGCACCACCGTCATCTCGCTGTCGAGATCCTTGCGCGAGATGAATGAATTGACCATGCGGTCGGCTTCCATAGCCAGCGCCCAGTCGAGATTGCCGGCCGACGCGGGAAACGTCTCGTGATAGTTGGTGCGGTCGAAACCGGTTGAGCCGTTGAAGTCCATGCCGCGGCGGCCGAGCTCGGTCATGATGTTGCCGTGCGCGGGCGTGCCCTTGAACATCAGGTGCTCGAGCAGGTGCGCCATGCCGGTCTCGCCGTAATTCTCGTGATGCGAGCCGACGAGGTAGGTCACGCTGACCGTGGTCTTGGGCTGTGTCGCGTCGGGAAAGAGCAGCACGCGCAGGCCGTTGCCAAGCGTGTATTCGGTGACGCCTTCGACGGTCGGGCCCTGGTCGA
>DASXQW010000309.1:0-10386 GCA_036506975.1 Casimicrobiaceae bacterium
AGGTTGCGCTGGAGCTCCGCGTTCGCCATGTTGGCGTGCGCGCGCTCCTTGAAGTGCATCGAGGCGATTTGCATTGCTCGCTCCTGGAGCCTTACCGCAAGGACGCAAGGAGCGAAAAGCAGATTCGCGTATGTTCTTTGCGTGCTTCGCGTCTTTGCGGCAAGGCTTCAGCCCTCCCCTGCAAGCACTTCCGCGACGTGCAGCACGCGCGTTTTCATGTCGCCGCGCCGGCGCAGCCGGCCTTCGATATTGAGCATGCAGCCCAGATCGCCCAGGACGACGGCATCCGCGCCGCTGGCGGCGATATGCTGGCACTTGTTGTCGGCAAGCCGCGTCGATATGTCGCCGAACTTGAGCGCGAACGTTCCGCCGAATCCGCAGCAGGTCTCGCATTCGGTCATCTCGACGAGCTTGAGCCCCGGCACGCGAGAGAGCAATGTCCGCGGCTGGCGCTTCACGCCCATCTCGCGCAGTCCTGCACACGAGTCGTGATACGTGACGGTGGCCGAAAGCGATCCCGGCACGGTGTCGAGCTTGAGCACTCGCTCGAGGAAATCGGTCAGCTCATAGGTCTTGGCCGCAAGCGCGCCCGCGCGCTCGAGCAGCCCCGGATCGTCCCGGAAGAGATCGGAGTAATGCGTCTTTATCATGCCGCTGCACGAGCCCGATGGTGAGACCAGATAATCGCAGGCTTCGAATTCGGCGACGACCTTGGCCGCGAGTGCCCGCGCGCCGGCGCGATCGCCCGAGTTGTACCCCGGCTGCCCGCAACAGGTCTGCATGGGTGGAACGTAGACTTCGGCGCCGCCGACCTCGAGCAATCGCACCGCGGCGAAGCCGATCGACGGCCGCATGAGGTCGATGAGACAGGTGACGAAAAGACCGACGCGCATGGGAAATGAACCGGAGCTAAGGATGGTAGCACGGCGCCCGCGGCACGCTTAGGCCCGAGGTTCCTTAGTAGGAGTGCGTCAGCGCCAGAACGCACCAGCCCATCAGCTTCTGCGGAAAGACGCCGAGCAGAAGCAGCGCGAGCCCGTTCACCGACAACAACAGCCGGGCGTCGCCGCGCGCAGCAATGGGCGGGGCGTCGACCGGATCGTCGAAATACATCAGCTTGACGACGCGCAGGTAATAGAATGCGCCGATGAGCGACGCGAGCACCGCGACTACGGCGAGCCAGACGAGGCCGATGTCGACCGCCGCCGCGATCACCGAGAATTTAGCGTAGAAGCCGACTGTTGGCGGCACGCCAGCAAGCGAAAACATCGCCAGCAGCATCATGAACGCGTACCACGGGCTCCTCTGGTTCAAGCCCTTGAAGTCGTCGAGCCGATCCGCTTCGAAGCCTTCGCGTGAGAGCAACAGCACGACGCCGAACCCGACCAGCGTGGTCAGAACATACGTGACCGTGTAGAACATCGCCGCGCTGTAGGCGTCGCTGGTCGCGCCGAGGAAGCCCATCAGCATGAAGCCCATGTTGGCGATGGTCGAATAGGCCAGCATCCGCTTGATGCTGGACTGGGCAATGGCGATGATGTTGCCGAAGAGCATCGACAACAGCGAGAGGACCAGCAGCATGCCCTGCCAGTCGAACGCCAGCGCCGACAGCGAGCCGACGAGAAGCCGCATCGCAAAGGCGAACGCGGCGAGCTTCGGAGCGGAGCCGATGAACAGCGTCACGGCAGTCGGCGCCCCATCATAGACGTCGGGTATCCACATGTGGTACGGCACCGCTCCAAGCTTGAAGGCAATGGCGGATACCACGAAGACCAGCCCGAACACCAGGATCACCCGATTGCTGTGCGCGTTGACGATCGCGTCCGCCACGCCGCTAATCTCCAGCGTCCCGGTCGCGCCATAAAGCATCGACATGCCGTAGAGCAGAAAGCCCGACGCGAGGGCGCCCAGCACGAAATACTTCATCGACGCCTCGACCGCCCGCTCGGACTCGCGCTGCAACGCGACCATCGCATAGAGTGAGAGCGACATGAGCTCGAGGCCGAGATAGAGCGTCACGAAGCTGTTGGCCGAGATCATGACCATCATCCCGAGCAACGACGTGAGCATCAGCACGAAGGTTTCGCCGCGGAACAGGCCACGCGCGGCAAGGTAACCGCGCGAATAGAAAAGGGTCAACGACACGGCGATGCAGGCGAAGAGCTTCAGGACGTCGGCCAGCTTGTCGGTGACGAACATGTTACCGAACGCGCGCAGCGGCATATCGTCGGGCGAGGCGAGCGTCAGGTACGCCGCGGCGAGGAGAGTGAGCTGCGTCAGCCAGTAACTGATCGGGCGTTGCGACTCGGCAACGAACAGGTCGACGACCAGGATCACGCAGGCGGCGCCCGCCAGCACGATTTCCGGCAGTGCGGCGGCGTAGTTGAACGCGATGCTCGTGACCGTCATCGCGCTCACTGCTTGCTCTTGGCGACGTGCGTCAGCAGGTCCGCCACGGAGGCATGCATCACATCGGTAAAGGGCTTCGGGTAGATGCCGAGGGCGAGAATCGCGGCGACCAGCGTCGCCAGCAGCCAGAATTCCCGCCTTGACACGTCCTTCAGCGCGGCCACCCCGGCGTTGGCGACGTCGCCGAACCAGACTCGCTTGTACATCCACAACGTATACGCTGCCCCCAGAATCATGATCGTCGCGGCGAGGAAGCCGAGCCAGAAGTTCGCTTTGATTGCCGCAAGAATCACCAGGAACTCGCCGACGAAACCGCTGGTGCCTGGCAATGCGGCGTTGGCCATTGCGAAAAGCATGGCGAAGGCCGCGAACTTGGGCATCGTGTTCACCACGCCGCCGTAATCACCGATCAGCCGGCTGTGCATGCGATCGTAGAGCACGCCGACGCACAGGAACAGCGCGGCGGATACAAATCCGTGCGAGATCATCTGCACCAGGCCGCCTTCGATGCCGAGTTGGCTGAACAGGAAGAAGCCGAGCGTTACGAAGCCCATGTGCGAGATCGACGAGTACGCAATGAGCTTTTTCATGTCGGGTTGCACCAGCGCGACGAAGCCGATGTAGACCACCGCGATCAGCGACAGCGTGATGACAAAGCCGGCGAGGTAATGGCTCGCATCGGGCAGGATCGGCAGGATGAAGCGCACAAAGCCGTACGCTCCGACCTTCAGCGTGATGGCGGCGAGCACCACCGAGCCGCCGGTCGGCGCTTCGACATGCGCGTCGGGGAGCCAGGTGTGCACCGGCCACATCGGCACCTTGACCGCGAACGCGATGAAGAAAGCGGCGAACAGCCACACCTGCGTCTTGAGCGACAGCGGCAGCTGATACCACTCGAGGATCGAGAAGCTGCCGCTGACGGTGTACAGATAGATCAGCGCGACCAGCATCAGCACCGAGCCCAGGAACGTGTAGAGAAAGAACTTGAGCGCTGCGTAGATGCGGTTGGGTCCGCCCCAGACGCCGATGATGAGGTACATCGGGATCAACTGCGCTTCGAAGAATACGTAGAACAGCACCGCGTCGAGCGAGGCAAACACGCCGTTGATGAGCCCCGACATGATCAGGAACGCCGCCATGTACTGGGCGACTCGCGTCTGGATGACCACCCAGCCGGCCCAGACGGCGAGCACGGTGATGAAGCTGTTGAGCAGGATGAAGAGGACCGAGATCCCGTCGACGCCGAGGAGGTAATTGACGCTGAAGCGCGGGATCCATTCGACCGTTTCGACGAACTGCATCTCGGCGGTGCCGAGCGTGAATTGCGTATAGAGCGGGATCGTTACCGCGAATCCGGCGACGGCGCCGACGAGCGCCAGCCAGCGCGCCGCGGGCGCGTCGCGGTCGCGGTTGACCGCGAGGACGAGAAAGCCGGCGACGATCGGTACCCAGATCGCCAGGCTCAAGTAGGGCAGCATCAGACCACTCGCAGCGTAAGCCACCAGAACAGGAAGACCACGATCCCCAGAACCATGGCGAAGGCGTACTGATAAATGAAGCCCGACTGAATCTGGCGCATGACCGCCGATGTTGCGCCGACGAGCCGGGCACTGCCGTTGACGAAGAAGCCGTCGATGATCGAGCGGTCGCCGACGTTGGAGAACAATGTGCCCACGCGACGGAAGCCGCCGGCAAAGAACCAGTCGTTGAAGCGGTCGATGTAGTAGTTGTTGAGAAGCAGCTCGTACAACACGCCTGCCCGCTCACGAATCTTCGCCGGCAGGTCGCTGCGCTTGATGTAGAGCAGCCACGCGGCCGCAACGCCTGCCACCGCGAGCCAGAACGGCAATGTCGTCATGCCATGCAGGACGAAGGCCCAGGGCCCGTACCATTCCTCGGTCATGGTGGCGAGCGCTGTGTGCTGCTGCGCGATCACGATCGATTCGCCGAAGAAATTGCCGAACAGCAGGCGATCGACGTACGCCCACCCCGAGTAGATCGACGGGATCGCCAGCAACACCAGCGGGACGGTCACGACCCAGGGGCTCTCGTGCGGGTCTGCGCCGTGGCCGTGGGTCGCGTCGTGCCCCGGCTCTTCCGCTGCGTTCGTGCCGTGCGCGGCCGCATGGCGGAACCGCTCCTCGCCGTGAAACGCCAGGAACAGCATGCGGAAAGTGTAGAAGGCGGTGATGAACACGCCGATGGTCACCGCGAACTCCGCGTAGCGGTGCCCGCCCACCGTCGAGAGCTCGACCGCTTCGATGATTGCGTCCTTGGAGAAAAAGCCGGCGAAAGGCGGAATGCCCGCGAGCGCCACCGAGCCGATCACCGCGGTCCAGTAGGTGATCGGCATGTATTTTCGCAAGCCCCCCATCTTGCGCAGGTCCTGCTCGTGATGCAGCGCGATGATGACCGAGCCCGCGGCCAGGAAGAGCAACGCCTTGAAGAACGCGTGCGTCATCAGGTGAAAGATCGCCGCCGAATACGCCGAGACGCCGAGCGCAACGGTCATGTACCCCAGCTGTGAGAGCGTCGAGTAGGCGATGACGCGCTTGATGTCGTTCTGGACTACGCCGAGCAGCGCCATGAACAGCGCGGTCGTCGCGCCGATGATCGTGACGAACGCCAGCGCCGCCTCGGAGAGCTCGAACAGCGGGCTCATGCGCGCGACCATGAAGATGCCGGCGGTGACCATGGTTGCGGCGTGGATCAGCGCCGAGATTGGCGTCGGGCCTTCCATCGAGTCGGGAAGCCAGACATGAAGCGGCACCTGCGCCGACTTGCCCATCGCACCCACGAACAGCCCGATGCAGATCGCGGTCACCACCGACCATTGCGACAGGCCGCCGACCTCCAGCGTCGTCCCCGCGAGCGCCGGCGCGCCCTTGAACACGGTCGCGTAGTCGAGCGAGCCGAAGTACGCGACGATGAGCCCGAGCCCCAGCACGAAGCCGAAGTCGCCGACGCGATTGGCGAGGAAGGCCTTGAGGCTCGCATAGATCGCGGTCGGCCGCGTATACCAGAAGCCGATCAGCAGGTACGACACCAGCCCCACGGCTTCCCAGCCGAAGAATAGCTGCAGGAAATTGTTCGCCATCACCAGCATCAACATGCTGAAGGTGAACAACGAGATGTACGAGAAGAAGCGCGTGTAGCCCGGGTCGTCGGCCATATAGCCGATGGTATAGATGTGTACCATCAGGGACACGAAGCTCACGACGGTGATCATCAACGCGGTCAGCGGGTCGATCAGGAAGCCGATCGCGAATCTGAGATCGCCGGACGTCATCCAGATGTAGACGTCGCCGTTGAAGCTGTTGCCGGCCATCACGTCGCGAAGGATGAACGCCGAGGCGACGGTCGAGACCGCGACGCCAAGGCTGCAGATCCAGTGCGAGGCCGCGCGGCCGAGCTTCGGGCCCCAGAGGCCGACGATGATCGCGCCGACGAGCGGCGCGAGGGGAACCAGCAGGTAGAGCTGTTGCATATTCATCTGCGCCTCACCCCTTGAGTCGCCCCATTTCCTCGATGTCGATCGAGCCGATATTGCGGAACAGCAGGACCAGAATCGCGAGCCCGATCGCAGATTCGGCGGCGGCGACGGTGAGGATGAAGAACACGAACACCTGGCCGGCGGTGTCGCCAAGGAAGCGCGAGAACGCGATGAAGTTTAAGTTGACGGCGAGCAGCATGAGCTCGATCGCCATCAGCATGATCAGCACGTTGCGCCGGTTGAGGAAAATGCCGATCACGCTGATCGCAAACAGGATCGCCCCGAGGATCAGGTAATGCGACAGCGTCGGCTGCGACAGCAATGACAACTCGATCCTCCCTGCCCCCAGACGGCTGCGATCGACAGCCGTTCAAGCTACGTTGGTTCGTTCCACTTTACGGCTCCCGCTTTTCGGCGGGGATGTTCAGGATGCGCAGGCGGTCGTTCCGGTGCACCCGCACCTGTTCCGCCGGATTCTGATATTTCGTTTCGCGGCGCCGGCGGTGCGTAAGCGCGATCGCCGCGATGATTGCCACCAGAAGGATCATGGCGGCGATCTCGAACGGATACGCGTAGTCGGTGTAAATCTGCAGACCGAGCGCCTTCGTATTGCTGTAACCGGCGGCGGCCGCGGGCGGCGCCACGGTACGCTCTCCGCCCAGGTAACCGCCGAGAAGCACCAGCGCCATCTCGACCAGAACGAGGATGCCGACCGTCGCCGCGACCGGGATATAGCTCTTGAACCGCTCCCGCATCTTGTCGAAATTGACGTCGAGCATCATCACCACGAACAGGAACAGCACCATCACCGCGCCGACATAAACCAGCACCAGCACGATGGCGAGGAACTCGGCCTCTACCAGCAGCCAGATGGCGGCTGCCGAGAAGAAGGTCAGCACCAGGCACAGCGCGCTGTGCACGGGATTCTTCAGCGTGATCACGCCCAGCGCGGCCGCAAGCAGCACCAGCGCGAACGCGTAGAACAGAATCTGGACCAGCACTCCCCTGCTCTCCCTTAGCGGTACTTCGCGTCCGCGGCCTTGTCGGCGGTGATCATGGCCTCGTAGCGCTCGCCCACGGCCAGCAGCTTGTCCTTGGTCATGATGTTCTCGCCGCGATGCTCCATGTGGTACTCGTGGATGCGCGTCTCGACGATGGCATCCACCGGGCAGGCTTCCTCGCAGAAGCCGCAGTAGATGCACTTGAACAGGTCGATGTCGTAGCGCGTGGTGCGGCGCGTGCCGTCCTCGCGCTGGTCGGATTCGATGTGGATGGCGAGCGCCGGGCACACCGCCTCGCACAGCTTGCAGGCGATGCAGCGCTCTTCGCCGTTCGGATAGCGCCGCAAGGCGTGCAGGCCCCGGAAGCGCGGGCTCATCGGCGTCTTCTCCTCCGGGAACTGCACCGTGATCTTGCGCGCGAACGCATGGCGGCCGGTGAGCGCGAGCCCGCGCAGCAGCTCGACCAGCAGGAAGGATCGAAAGATTTCGACGATGCGGGTCATGTCCTTGCCCCCCTGATAGGGGGGGTGGCAAAAGGAAGCACGTTCAGCTCCATATATTCCAGGGCGTCTGCATCCACAGGCCGATGACCGCGATCCAGACGAGCGTCAGCGGGATGAACACCTTCCAGCCCAGCCGCATGATCTGGTCGTAGCGGTAGCGCGGGAAGGTGGCGCGGATCCAGAGGAACATCGACACGACGACGAACATCTTGAGCAGGAGCCAGGCGAAGGGCGGGATCCAGTTCAGCACCACCGAGTCGACCGGTGCCTGCCAGCCGCCGAAGAACATCACCACGGTGAGCGCGCTGATCAGCCACATGTTCATGTACTCGGCCATGAAGAAGAGCGCGAAGGTCATGCCCGAATACTCGATCATGTGGCCGGCGACGATCTCGGACTCGCCTTCCACCACGTCGAAGGGTGCGCGGTTGGTCTCCGCCACGCCGGACACGAAGTACACCACCAGCATGGGCAGCAGGGGCAGCCAGTTCCACGACAGGAAGTTCAGCCCCATCGAGGCAAAGGTGCCACGGCCCTGGGCATAGACGATGTCCGAGAGATTCAGGCTCCCCGAGACCATCAGCACCACCACGAGCGCGAAGCCCATCGCCAGCTCGTAGGACACCATCTGCGCCGCCGAGCGCATCGCGCCAAGGAAGGCGTACTTCGAGTTGGACGCCCAGCCCGCGACGATCACTCCGTAAACGCCCATCGACGAGAGCGCCAGGATGTAGAGGATCCCGGCGTTGATGTCGGCGAGCACGATGTCGGGCGAGAACGGGATCACCGCCCAGGCGGCGACCGCCGGCACGATGAAGAGGATCGGCGCGAGGATGTAGAGCGCCTTGTTGGCGTTGGTCGGAAGGATGATCTCCTTCATCAGCAGCTTCACGCCGTCGGCGATCGGCTGCAGCAGTCCGTAGGGACCGACGCGGTTGGGCCCGATGCGGATCTGGATCCAGCCGATGAGCTTCCTCTCCCACAGCGTGAGGTACGCGACCGCGAACATCAGCGGCGCGAGGATCGCCACGATGAAGGCGAGGCTCGTCACCGTGGCGTAGACCGCCGGCCCCCAGGTCGGGCCGAAGCTCGCGTTGCTCAGATTGAAGAGCCGGTCGAGCATCACGCGGCCTGCTGCACGGAGGCCTTCTGCACCTGCAGGGCGCCGAACATCGCGCCCAGTCCTGCGGTGCTGGCATGGCCTGCGGCTACGCGCACGCAGCCCTCGGGCAGCTTATCGTCGAGCGCCGCCATCAGCTTCGCTTCGCCCGCGCCCTGCTTCACGAGCACGAACTGACGCGCGCTGACGCCAAGCTCGCGCATCAGCCGCGAATTCATCCACGCCCGCGGCGGCTGCCCTTCCTTCGTCTTCTGCAGCGGCGGCGAGCGTCGCACCAGCGGGTCGGCGAAGTAGCTCGGCACGTCGGCGATGCGCTGGATCCCGCTGCCCTGGCCCGAGGGCGCTGCGACGCTGCCAATCTGGTTGGAGCACAGCGCGGCGACGTCCTTGCCGCCGAGGCACGCGCGCCGCACCTCGTCGATGTTGTCGAATTCCATCTCGCGCCGGCCAAGCAGGCTCCCCAGCACGCGCAGCACCTTCCATCCCGGCCGTGTCTCGCCGAGCGGATTCACCGTCGCATAGAAGCTCTGCGCGCGGCCTTCGATGCTGACGAACGTGCCCGCGGTCTCGGTGAACGGCGCAATCGGCAGCACCGCATGCGCGTAGTCGAGGCCGGTCTTCCAGGGCGAGAGCTGCACGACGAATTCGGCGGCGCGCAGCCCTGCCATGGCCGCCTGCGGATCGGCGCAGTCGAGCTGCGGCTCGGCGCCGAGGACGATGATGGCTTTTTTCCGCAGGACATCGGCAACTGTGCCGCCGCTGGGCAGCCCGGCGATATAGCCGCCGACGGAGTTGGCAGCCTCGCCGATGAATCCCACTTTCACACCGAGCGCCTGCGCCGCGGCGTGGATCTGCGCGGCCTGCGGATGCTGCTCGGCCCAGGCGCCGATGAACACCGCGGCGTTCTTGCCGCCTTTGAGTGCTTCGCCAAAACCCGCAATGGCGCCGACGATGTCGGATGGGGGTACTACCTTTCGGCTGGCGATCGGCATCAGCCAGTCGTCGTCCACCGAATGCAGCATGTGGATCTGCGCGCGGCGCTTCGCCGCCTGACGCAGCCGCTGCGCGAGCAGCGGGCTCTCCTTGCGCAGGAACGAGCCGATCACCAGCACGCGGTCGAGCTTCTCCACTGCCGCGATCGGCATGCCGAGCCAGGGAACGCCCGGGCGTTTGTAGAAGTCCGAATGGCGCAGCCGGAAGTCGGCCGTGCCGAGCTTGCCGGCGAGATAGAGCTCTTCCAGGGTGGCATGGGGCGACGCGAGCACGCCCAGCTCTTTGCCTTTCAGGCCGGCGCCGACGAAATCGAGCGCCTCGTGCCAGTCGACCTCTTCCCACTGGCCGTTCTTCCGGACGAGCGGTCGCTGCAGGCGGTCGGGCGAGTTCAGCCCCTCGTAAGAGAAGCGGTCCTTGTCCGAGAGCCAGCACTCGTTGATCGCCTCGTTCTCCATCGGCAGCACGCGCATCACGCGGTTCTGCTTCACCTGCACCACGAGATTCGAGCCGAAGGCGTCGTGCGGCGAGACGGACTTGCGGCGCGAAAGCTCCCAGGTGCGGGCGGTGTAGCGGAAGGGCTCCGAGGTGAGCGCGCCCACCGGGCAGATGTCGATCATGTTGCCCGAGAGCTCGGACTCCACCGCGCGGCCGACGAAGGAGACGATCTCGGCGTTCTCGCTGCGCCCGGCAAGGCCGAGCTCCATGACGCCGGCGATCTCCTGGCCAAAGCGCACGCAGCGCGTGCACTGGATGCAGCGGCTCATCTCCTCCGCAGCGACCAATGGGCCGAGCTCCTTGCGGAGCACCACCCGCTTTTCCTCGGTGAAGCGCGAATTGCTGGCGCCATAGCCGACGGCCAGGTCCTGC
>DASXQW010000310.1:0-1936 GCA_036506975.1 Casimicrobiaceae bacterium
CTGGCACGCCTGGATCGGCGTGCGCGACATCTGGATGGACTACATCAAGCCGACCGCGCTGCGGCTGACGCTCGAGGTCCTGACAGTGCTGTCTCTGGTCGGCTACGCCGGGTGGGCGGTCGAGATCCTGTGGGGAGCGGCAAAGTGACACTGCCTGTGCGCAAGTTCGATGCGATCGTCGTCGGGGCCGGCGGAGCGGGAATGCGAGCGTCGCTGCAGCTTGCGGAAGGCGGGCTTTCGGTCGCGGTACTCTCGAAAGTCTTTCCGACGCGTTCGCACACCGTGGCGGCGCAGGGCGGCATCGGTGCAGCGCTCGGCAACATGAGCGAGGACCACTGGCTGTGGCACATGTACGACACGATCAAGGGTTCCGACTGGCTCGGCGACCAGGACGCGATCGAATACATGTGTCGCATGGCCCCAGAGGTCGTCTACGAGCTCGAGCATTTCGGCATGCCCTTCGACCGCAACGCGGACGGCACGCTCTACCAGCGGCCTTTCGGCGGTCATTCGGCCAACTTCGGCGAGAAGTCGGTGCAGCGCGCCGTCGCCGCGGCCGACCGCACCGGGCATGCGATGCTGCACACCCTCTACCAGCGCAACGTACGCGCCCGCACCCAGTTCTTTGTCGAATGGATGGCGCTCGACCTGATCCGCGACGCGGACGGCGACGTGCTCGGCGTGACCGCGCTGGAAATGGAAACGGGCGAAGCGATGATCCTGCAGGCGAAAGCGACGCTGTTTGCCACCGGCGGCGCCGGACGCATCTTCGCGGCGAGCACCAATGCGTTCATCAACACCGGCGATGGTCTAGGCATGGCTGCACGCGCCGGCATTCCTCTCGAAGACCTGGAGTTCTGGCAGTTCCATCCGACCGCCGTCGCCGGCGTCGGGGTTCTGATCACCGAGGCGGTGCGCGGCGAGGGCGGCATCCTTCTCAACTGTAACGGCGAGCGGTTCATGGAGCGTTACGCGCCCAACCTCAAGGACCTGGCGTCGCGTGACGTCGTGTCGCGCTCGATGGACCAGGAAATCAAGGAAGGCCGCGGCTGCGGCCCGCACAAGGACTACGTATTGCTCAAGCTCGATCACCTCGGTCCCGAGGTCATCATGAAGCGCTTGCCGGGGATCCGCGAGATCGCGATCAAGTTCGTCAATGTCGATCCGGTAAGGGAGTCGATTCCTGTAGTGCCGACGATCCACTACCAGATGGGCGGCATTCCGACCAATCTCCACGGCCAGGTCGTGGCGCCGGCCGGTGGGGATCCCAATGTAGGCGTCGGGGGCTTCTACGCGATCGGCGAATGCGCCTGCGTGTCGGTGCACGGAGCGAACCGGCTCGGCACGAATTCGCTCCTCGATCTCCTGGTGTTCGGACGCGCGGCGGGCAACGACATCGTCGAGCAGGCTCTGCCGAGGCGCGGTCACAAGGCGCTGCCGAAAGACGCCGCCGATGCCGCGCTGGCGCGGCTGGCGCGGCTCGACGCGGCGACCACGGGCGAGCAGGTCGCGGAAGTGGGCAACGCGCTACGGCGGACAATGCAGGCACACTGCGGGGTTTTTCGCAACGAGCAGCTCCTGTCCGAAGGCGTAACCAAGGTCATGGAGCTCGAGCAGCGCGCGCGGCGCGTCGCAATCAAGGACAAGAGCAGGACATTCAATACTGCGCGAGTCGAGGCACTCGAGCTCGACAACCTGATCGAGGTCGCCAAGGCATCGATCGTATCGGCCCACGCGCGGCGCGAATCGCGCGGCGCGCAGGCGCGCAGCGATTATCCCAATCGCGACGACGCCAACTGGCTCAAGCACACGCTGTGGTTCCGCGACGGCAACCGGCTCGCGTACAAGCCCGTGAACCTCAAACCGTTGTCCGTCGACGCCTTTCCGCCCAAGGCACGCACCTACTAGCCGACACCTCGCCCGACACTTCGCATAT
>DASXQW010000311.1:0-4135 GCA_036506975.1 Casimicrobiaceae bacterium
AGGCTCGCGCTGCCGAGGAAGCGCATGTTCCGGCACAGATGCTCGCGCCCTTCGCGGCAATAGTCGCAGCGCCCGCAGGCCTGCGATGGGCTTACCGCGATCTTGTCACCAGGCTTGACGCGCGTGACGCCTTCGCCAACCTTGGCCACGACTCCCGAAGCCTCGTGACCCGGAACGAGCGGCTCGCGGATGACAAAGCTGCCGTTCCTGCCTTCGAAGTAATAGTGCAGGTCGGAGCCGCAGATGCCGCCCGCACCGAGCCGGATCAGCACGTTGCCCGGTCCGACCTCGGGTTCTGTTGCGGGCTCGATGCGCAGGTCTTCCTTCGCGTGAATACGGCAAGTCAACATGATCGATCGCTCCTCGTCAGTGCTCGGTGCGGCGTCAGTGTCTCGCATCCCAGCTTTTGCTGAAACGCTTGTATGCCTTGTCGAGATGGCGTTGCATCGCGGCGCGGGCGCCGGGCACATCGCGCCTGGCGATCGCGTCCAGAACCAGCCGATGCTCGGCGATCGCGCGCGTCCAATGGCTTGGACTGTCGTAATGATGCTCGAGCTGCGCGAACAACGGCCCCATCCGTTCCTCCCAGAGCATCTTCACCACCGCGACCAGCGCCCCGTTGCCGGTCGCCTCTGCGATGCGCAGATGAAACAGCCGGTCGCCCGCGAGCGGCTGCCGCTTCTCGTCGTTCGCGACGGTCTCCATCTGCTGCAATGCTTCCCCGATCGCTGCGATCTGCGGCCGCTTCGCCGCCTTCGCGGCCAAAGCCGCGCACTCGCTCTCGATGATCCAGCGCGCGCGCAAGAGCTCGAAGGGTCCCATCACGGCCTGCACCGGCGTTCCCGACTCGCCGTTGCCCCGCGGCCCGAGCACATAGATGCCGGATCCGATTTTAACCTCGACCAGGCCTTCCACCTCCAGCGCAATCAGCGCTTCGCGGACCGACGGCCGCGACACGCCGAGTTGCCGTGCGAGATCGCGTTCCGGGGGCAGCCGCGCGCCCGCGGCAAACTCCCGGGATCGGATCAGAGCACGAATCTGGTCGGCAATCTGGCGGTACAACCGGCGGGGTTCGATGCTATGGATCGGCATGGGCTGCCGCCGGCCGGCTTTACCGCCTCCAGCGCAAGGCCGTAGCTAAGCAAAATTCCGCGATTTGGTCAAGTGGTCTTACCAATTCCAACGCCGGCTGTTAGACTATGATGGACGTTTCCGGCGTTGCGGAATACCCCGCGAGCCGCCGGCGAGCGACAGGACGAAGGGGCAGTCGGTGAGTGGACGCTTGGCAGGGAAGACGGCGCTGATCACCGCCGCCGGGCAGGGCATCGGCAGGGCTACGGCGCTGGCGATGGCCGCCGAGGGGGCGCGGGTCTACGCCACCGACGTCAATCCAAAAACGCTGGAGAGCCTCGCCGGCAACGGCAATATCTCGACCCGCGTGCTCGACGTGCTAGACGATGCGGCGATCAAGCGCACGTTCGACGAGCTGCCGCCGCTCAATGTGCTGTTCAATTGCGCCGGCTACGTGCACCACGGCACGGTGCTCGATTGCACGCCGAAGGATTGGGAGTTCAGCTTCAACCTCAATGTGCGCGCGATGTACATGACGATCAGGTGCGCGCTGCCGAAGATGCTCGCAAATGGCGGCGGCAGCATCATCAACATGGCGTCCGTCGCCGGCTCGATCAAGGGGCTTCCCAACCGCTTCGTCTATGGCGCATCGAAGGCTGCCGTCGTCGGGCTGACCAAATCGGTCGCGGCCGACTTCGTCGCCAAGGGCATCCGCTGCAACGCTATCGCGCCGGGGACCGTCGACACGCCATCGCTGGAGGAACGCATCGGCGCGTTCGCCGACCCGGTCGAGGCGCGCAAGGCGTTCATCGCCCGCCAGCCCATGGGGCGGCTCGCCAAGCCCGAGGAGATTGCGCCGATCGTCGTGTTTCTCGCCTCCGACGAGTCTATCTTCGCCACCGGCTCTATTTTCTCGGTCGACGGCGGCATGACCATCTGAAAGGCGGTGGAAGGCGTCGGATAACGCCCGCTGGCTTTTCGTTGCTGCTCGCTTTCGATGCTCATGTACTTGCGTGTACACTCCGCTCGAAACTTAATGGCAAGTGAGGTGGCGCCTTGCCAGCAGTCGTTCTCCCCGCTTTCTTCCCGGCTTTAGACGCCCGCGTCCTCGAATAATCTAGGAGACCCGCATGAAACTCGTACGCTACGGCCCTCCCGGCAAGGAAAAGCCCGGGCTGATCGATGATGAGGGCAAGCTGCGCGATCTGTCGCGCAAGGTGAAGGACATCGATGCGGCGGCGCTGGCGCCGGGCGAGCTCGCCAAGTTGCGCAAGTTCGACCCGAAGAGGCTGCCGCTGGTCAAGGGCCGCCCGCGGCTCGGTCCCTGCATCGCCGTGCCGCCGAAGTTCATCGCGATCGGCTTGAACTACGTCGACCATGCCAAGGAGTCCGGCAACCCGATACCAGAGCATCCGGTCGTGTTCTACAAGGCAGAGACGTGCATCGTCGGTCCCAACGACGACATCATGCTGCCTCCGGACTCGACGCACACCGACTGGGAGGTCGAGCTCGGCGTCGTGATCGGCAAGACCGTGCGCTACGTCGACAGGAAGGACGCGCCCAAGCACGTCGCGGGCTACTGCATCGTCAACGACGTGTCCGAGCGCGAGTATCAGATGAAGCGCAGTGCAACGCAGTGGAGCAAGGGCAAGGGTTGCGACACCTTCGGGCCGATCGGGCCATGGCTCGTCACGACCGACGAGCTCAAGGACCCGCAGAATCTCGACATGTGGCTCAATGTCAACGGCGTACGCAAGCAGACCGGCAATACGCGGACCATGATCTTCGGCGTCGCCGATCTCGTCGCCGACCTGTCGAAATACATGACGCTGCTGCCGGGCGACATCATCACGACCGGAACTCCGCCGGGTGTTGGCATGGGGATGAAGCCCGAGCCGCAGTACCTCAAGGCCGGCGACGTCGTGACGCTGGGGATCGCCGGCCTCGGCGAGCAGCGGCAGAACGTGATCGCCTACAAGGGGAAACGCTGACCGCGGCGTGGAGGCTCATGCCACCGCGGACACAATGCGCCCGCTCCGGCGGCGTCATCCGCCCATGAGAGCCTCGCCGACCGCAGACCAGGGCGCCGAGACGCGGCTGTTGTCGCGTGACGACTACCTGTATCCAGCGCTTTCGAGCCGTCGGAGCGGGCGGCTCGCGCTCGACCCGCGGCACACCATGTATTGGGAAGAGTGCGGCAATCCGCGTGGCGTACCGCTGGTGTTCCTGCACGGCGGTCCCGGCGGCGGCATCTCAGCCGATCACCGCCGCTACTACGATCCCGCGTTCTACCGCATCGTGCTCTACGATCAGCGCGGCGCCGGGCAGTCGACTCCGCTGGGGGAGCTCGCCGACAACACGACGCAACACCTGATTGCCGACCTGGAGCGCCTGCGCGCGCATCTTGGCATCGATCGCTGGGTCGTCTTCGGAGGGTCGTGGGGATCGACGCTGGCGCTTGCCTATGCCGAAACCCATTGGGAACGCGTGCTGGGGCTCGTGCTCCGCGGCATCTTTCTGGCGCGCCCGTGGGAAATCCGCTGGTTCATGTATGACATGCGCTACGTGTTTCCGGAAGCATGGCAGGCCTTTGCCGGCTTTCTGCCCGAGCGCGAGCGCGACGATCTCCTCGCGGGCTATTACCGCCGGTTGACAGACCCGGATCCTGCGCTGCACATCCCGGCGGCGCATGCCTGGAGTCGCTACGAAAGCTCGTGCTCGACGCTGCTGCCGGATCCGGAGCTGATTGCGCATTTCGACGAGGACGCGGTCGCCTTGGCGATCGCGCGGATCGAGGCGCATTACTTCGTGCACGAGCTCTTCCTGCCCGACGGCGTTCTGCTCGCCAACGTCGCGCGCCTGGCCAAACTTCCCTGCGCCATCGTCCAAGGACGCTACGACATCGTGTGCCCGATGCGCTCCGCGGACGAGCTGCACCGCGCCTGGCCCGAGGCCGAATACGTCGTCGTACCCGACGCGGGCCACTCGGCGCGCGAGCCCGGCATCGCCCGCGAGCTGGTGGCGGCGACCGACCGCTTGCGGGCACGGCTCGGCTGAACGAGGA
>DASXQW010000312.1:0-13669 GCA_036506975.1 Casimicrobiaceae bacterium
TGGCCGCGGCGGAATCGCCGCGCTGGGCGAGCGCAGTCCCGAGGTTATTCCATGCGCGCTGGTTGGTCAGGTCGAACGCCGTCGCTCGTTCGAGAGCGGCAACCGCGTCGGCGGATTTCCCTTGCAGCAGGAATGCGTAGCCGAGGTTATTCCACGCGTACGAGGTCATCGGCAGCGCGGCCACGACGATCGTGAACTCGGCCACGGCCTCGTCGAGCCTGCCCTGTGCCGCGTACAGCGCGCCGAGCGCGTTGTGCGCATCGGTGAAATTGCGGTCCAGCGCGAGTGCTTTCCTGTAGGCGTCGATTGCCTGGTCGACGCGGTTCTGGCCCTGGTAAAAGCGCCCGAGCTGGTAATAGCCGTCGGGCCGCTCGGCCGAGCTGGCGGCGTTGAGCGCGGGCTTGACCGGCAGCGTTGACATTGGCGCCGGCGCTGCGCAGGCAAACAGGAGACCGGTGCCGCATAGCGTCGAATACGTGAACAGGGACTTTTTCATGGTATCCGCCTTGTTGGTTGGCATAAGCTCACCGCCCGCCGAAGGCCGGGAGCAGGATGCGGTAGATCTGGATGAATGCCGGCCCGAGCAGCACCAGCAGAAGCGACGGAAAGATGCAGAAGATGAGCGGGAACAAAAGTTTCAGCGCGATTTTCGCGGCCGCTTCCTCGGCGCGCAAACGGCGCTTAGTGCGCAGGCTATCGGCATGGACCCGCAGCGCGGGACCGATGCCCGTGCCAAAGCGCTCGGACTGAATCAGCATCGCCACCAGAGTGTCGACGTCCTCGACCCCGGTGCGCAGAGCCAGGTTGCGCAGCGCTTTTTCCTTGCTCGCGCCGGCGCGCAATTCCAACGTGACGAGGTGAAGCTCCTCGCTTAACACAGGACTGTTCAGCTTTATTTCATCGGCGACGCGTGCGATGGCTGCGTCCATCGCGAGGCCCGCCTCGACGCAGATCGTCATGAGATCGAGCGCGTCGGGAAACGTCTCGAAGATCTCGCGCTGGCGGGTGAACACCAGCCTGCGCAGGATGATGTTGGGCAGATAGTAGCCAATCGCCGCAACCACGAGCAACGCGGCGAGAAGCTTGTTGCCGTTCAGCGCGGATCCGGTCGTACTGACATAGACATAAAGCAGCGCCGGGAACAGAATAGCCAGGACGGTCTTGGCGGTAAAATAGATCACCGGCGCGGACGGATTGCGAAAGCCCGCGTTCATGAAATGCGTTCGCACCGAGGAGCTTTCCCAGCCCTCCTCGGGGACCGAAAGTTTCGCCAGCGGTCCGGTAAGCTTGACGATCCGCTGCACCCATTGCGAAGGCGGACGCTCGGGCTTCAGCGCCGCGCCGCCCGCGATCACCTCGAGACGCTCCCGTACCGGGTTCGACGCAAACAGATTCAGCGCGAAGTAAACGAGCCCGAAGACGGCAAGAAAGAGCAACGCGAGGAACAGGATTTGCATGACGTCCATGACTGTCTTCCCGATACGCAGGTTGCTTAGACGTGGATCTTGACGATCCGCCACATCCAGAAGATGCCGAAGAGCATGAGCAGCACCGCGCCGGTCACGAGCCTCAGCCCCATGGGGTCCTTCCAGAGCACACCGATGAACGCGGGATTGACGATATTCATCACCAGCGCCACGCCGATCGGCAGCAGCGTCAGGATCCACGCTGAAAGGCGCCCTTCGGCCGAAAGGACGCGGATCTGCCCGAACAGCTTGAGGCGTGCGCGAATGATCGCGCTGATGTTGTCGAGCAGCTCGGCCAGGTTGCCGCCCGTCTCCCGCTGGATCAGAACGGCGATCACGAAATAGCGAAGATCGGTTACCGTGACGCGTGCTGCCATGTTCAGCAAGGCCGTATGCATCGAAATACCGTAATTCACCTCATCGAACAGGATCCGGAATTCGCCGCCGATCGGATCGTTCAGCTCGTCGCTCACCATCTTTACGGCCGTCGGGAACGCATGCCCCGCGCGCAGCGCCCTCCCGATAAGATCGAGCGCGTCCGGCAGCTGCTGCTCTATCTTGACCATCCGCTTGGCGCGCGCGTTGAACACATAGGCAATGGGCAACATGCCCACGATCACCGCCGCGATAAGCGCCAGCAACAATGTCGTGCCGAAATAGAGCGCTATTGCCGCAGCTATAGCAGCTGCGAGCAGCATCACGCCGAGCAGCTCGGCGACCGACCAGGTCAGGCCCGACTGTTCGAGCAGACGATCGAGGTGCTTGATACGGGGTGCCTGCAGCAGCAGCCGCTCGATGACCGGCGTGTCGCTCAGTAAGCGGCTCTTGAGGATGGAAACGTCTTCTCCGACATGGTCCGCCCCGGCAGACATCAGACGCAGCCGCCGCGCAATGCGCTTGGCTTCCGGTCCCTTGGATGTGTTCCACATCAGGTACGCGGCTTCCACGAGCAGCACCACCGCGATGAACAGGAAAACGCCAAAGACAAGATAGAGGACGTCCATGCCGGGCTCCTATTCGTATTGACGGGTCGGGTCGAACAAGCTGTCCGAGAGCACGATGCCGAAGCTCTTCAATCGTTCGCCGAACCGCGGGCGCAGCCCGGTCGCGGCGAAGTGGCCCTGTACGGTCCCGTCGTTGGCGATACCGGTCTGCCGGAAAGCGTACAGCTCCTGCATGGTGATGATGTCGCCTTCCATGCCGGTCAGCTCCTGGATGCTGACGACTTTGCGCCGGCCGTCGGTGAGGCGGGCGACCTGGACGATAGCGGTCAAGGCGGCGCTGATCTGGTGCCGCGTGACTTTGGCGGGCAGGTTCATGCCGGACAAACCGATCATGTTTTCCAGGCGGGACAGCGCGTCGCGCGGGCTGTTGGCGTGGATCGTCGCCATCGAGCCTTCGTGTCCGGTATTCATCGCCTGCATCATGTCGACCGCTTCGGCGCCGCGCACTTCACCGAGAACGATCCGGTCCGGCCGCATACGCAGGCTGTTGCGCACCAGCGCGCGCTGAGTGACGTCGCCCTTGCCTTCGATATTGGGCGGCCGCGTCTCCAGGCGGATGACGTGCGGCTGCTGCAGCTGCAGCTCAGCCGCATCTTCGATGGTGATGATGCGCTCGCTGTGGGGAATGCTCGCGGACAGGATATTGAGCATTGTGGTCTTGCCGCTTCCCGTGCCGCCCGAGATGATAAAGTTTATCTTGGCCTTGACGAGGCTTTGCAGTATCTCCGCCATCTCGGGCGTCAGCGTCTTGAAGCCGAGGACGTCCGCCATCGTGTATGGAACCGCGGCAAACCGCCGGATCGACATCATGGGCCCATCGATCGCCAGCGGCGGGATGATGGCGTTGACCCGCGAGCCATCCGGCAGGCGCGCGTCCACCATCGGGCTCGACTCGTCCACGCGGCGGCCGACGCGGGATACGATCTTGTCGATGATCTTCATCAGATGCGCATCATCGTTGAAGACGACGTCGGTCAGCTCCAGCTTGCCGCGGCGCTCGACGTAGACCTGCCGGCAGCTGTTGACGAGAATGTCGGAGATCGTTGGATCGACCAGCAGCGGCTCGAGCGGCCCCAGCCCCAGCATTTCGTACTGGATGTCCCGGACCAGGTTGCGCCGCTCGATGTCGTTGACGACGACGTTTTCGCCCTCCAGCAGCTGCTCGACCAGGTTCCTGAGCTCGTCCTTCAGGCGCTGCGGAGGAAGATCCTCCATCGCCTCCAGGTTGATCTGGTCAAGAAGCGTCTGATGAATGTGCGTCTTGAGCTCGGCATACTGTTTCTTGTCGATTCCCATCGCGCCCTTGGCCGCAACCGCGACGCTAAGCGGTTCGTTTCGGATGGTGTCCAGCCGGTCTCTCAGTGACATGTCCCGCTCCCGTGTGCTGCGCTAGCAGTTTCCTGGTTCATGTATCTCAAGCACGGCCGAGGACGCGCGATACCCAGCCCTGGTCCGGTTTACGCTCATCCCGCGTAAGGTCGACGGCGAGATCGAGCAAGCTCTTGCTTACGACGTTGGTGCGACTCAACTTGATGATGGGAACGCCCTGGTTCACCGACGCCGCCACCGCGTCATAGCTGTTGGGGATCATCCGAAAGACCTTCATTCCCATGGTCTGCTCGAGATCCTCGAGCCGGATGTCGGTCGATTTCTTTTCGTGCCGGTTCAGGACAAGCTTGATCTTGTCGCGCGGATAATCGAGGTTGCGGAAAAGATTGAGCAGCCGCTTGCCGTCGCGGATAAAGGGCAGGGTGAGCTGCAATACCGGGAAGATGACGTCGGCCATGTCCAGCGCTTTGACGCTGACCGCCTCGAGCGAACGACCCACGTCGAGGACGACGAAGTCGTATTGCTGGCGGGCAAGCCGCAGGATCGTGTCGATGTGGTCGGGGTGTACGTCGATGGAATGCGTCGGGTCGTCGGGCGCGGCGAGCACGCCGCAGTTCGGCCCCACGTGCAGCAGGCTGGAGGCGAGCAAAGACGCGTCCAGACGATGAATCTGCCGCGCGATATCGCCGAGGTTCATCGCCGGCTTGTCTCCGGAGACGAACAACGACGCGTCGCCGAACTGCAGGTTCAAGTCGATCACGATGGTGCGCTTGTTCGCCTGGCCCAGCGCGTACCCGAGATTGGTGGCGAGGAACGTCGCTCCGCTGCCTCCTTTGCAAGAGATGAATGCCAGGACCTGACCCGCGTGTCGTGTCTGAAGCTCGCGCGTCTGCCGCAGGCGGGCCACGGCCTGCAGCAGCGCCTCCTTCGAAGGCCGCGAAGGAAGGACCTCGCGCACGCCTGCTCGCATGGCCTGCAACAGGAAATCGGCGGAATGCACTTCGCAGAGCACGATGACTGCCATGGCGGGGTGCAGCGACGAAATCTGGCCGAGCCTCGCAAGGGCCTGAAGATCCGTCGGAGAGAGCGCGCAAACCAGGACGTCGGGCGTCGAGCCGTTGACGACCATGGCGAGCTCGGGGCCGGCGCTGACCGCCCGCGTGACCGAATTCGTACCGCCCTCGGTCTCGAGCATTGCGGCGATTTCGTCGCCTTGCGCCTTGTCGGGTGAGATGACTGCAAACTTCAAGATATGCTTCCTTTCCTGTATCGGAGTAGTTAGGTCGTGAATCCAAGGCTTTCGGCGGGGATTACCACCGACGAGGCCGGGATGTTGATGGCGAGATTGGTGCCCAGGTTCGCCAGCAGCAGGATCATCGGCTGGTAGGGAATCGAGCTCGCGCAGGCGTCGTCCACGGCGATGCATGCCTGCACGAATCGGATGCAGCTTACGAACACTCTCCCGCCGTCGTTGCATGCGGAAATGTTGTCGGCGGGATCCGCGGGCATGCTCCCGGCCGCGATCGCAACCATGTTTCCTGCCGCATTGACGGTGAGGTAAACGAGCCGAACGGTGGCGTTGGTGATCTCCGCTCCGGCCGGCAAGCTGACCGCGCCGGTCGTGCCCCCCTGGAAAATCGCCTCACGCTTGATGGCGGCCGTTTCCGCCGCACTGAAGTCGCGCACCACCGCCTCGCGCGCCGCACGACGGGTGATTTCCTGCGTGGTGTTCCAGATGTACATGATGCGGCCGAATTCCGTGATTCCGAGCAGCACCATGAAGAAGACGATAGCGATCAGCGCGAATTCCACGGTGGCGGCGCCGCGTTGCGGCCGGGCTGTCGAGTAAACGATCAAGGGTCTCATGGCGAGCTCAATTCAACATGTAGCGCATGGTGGTGTGAGGAGCGAGCGGGACGCCGGGGTAGTTGATGGTGCCGGAAATGAACGGCATGACGCCGCCAATAGTGATGGTGTAGCCGGAAATGCTGACCTCGACGTCTTGGGGCGCTGTGCCGTCGGCGCATGCCGCCGGAGTGCAGGTGACGACGACGTCGCCGTTGGTCAACGCGGGTTTGAGGTTGGCCGCGTTCGCCGCAGTTACGACGAGGGCTTTCGCATCGTTGACGGCGATACTGCTGATCGTCGCCTTGGGCGCGGCCGACATGAGCCGCGCGCCATTGCGCGTCGCTTTCGCCAGAGCATCGTAGTACTGGAATGCGCGCCCGAATTCGAAGATGCCCGCCGTGATGAGCAGCATCAGCACCAGCACGAACGCGAACTCGACGACCGCTGCGCCGCGCTGGGGAGAGGGGAGGCGTTCGCGATGCAGGTCCATGGCGTCAGCGGTACAGCTTGACCTCGGCGACAGGCACCGGGTCGATCAAGCCGGCGAACTCGACCATCAGGCGCCTGTTCGTGGGACCGCCGGTGAAGACCGCCGGTGTTTGCATGAAGAACTTTCCTACACCGACGATTGGCATGACGCCGCAGGAAGCCGGTCCAACAGGCGGGTTCCTGCAGTCCACGATCACGAGGTTCAGAACTCTCCGGTTTCTTGTTCCCGGAGGATGGGTTGGCGGCGCCTGAAAGTAATTGCCTGCGGTCTGGTTGTAAGGCGCTGCAGGGGTCGTCAGCGGAAAGCCGGTGCCAGGGAGCAGTGGATAATTCGCGAGGTCGAAGTAGGGTGGCGGCGGCAAAGGGAAAAGCGAGTTGTTATAAAGCGCGACCGTGTTTGCCACTGCTGGAGCAAAAGGGAGTCCGGCCTTCGGCGGAGTGCTCGCATCCGCCTGGTACGCGGGGCCGTAAGACCAGAGCGCGCCATACTGCGGGAACGTCACCGGCGTAGTGCTTACGGTGTTATTGGTCGGCACCTCGTTGGGCATGAATACCGCCGCATTGTTCGCGGGGGGCAGCCTGTAGACCGGCTTGTTGGCTTCGGTCCCGTAATTGGTCCCGGGGTTCGCATTGTTCGGATTGACCGTTACCGATTCCTGATTGGGAAGCACATTGAGTAGCGGTTCCATCCAGTCCCGCGGCGCTCCCGCTGGAGGATTGTTGAGACAATCAGTGCCGGCGCCGGTGCAGTGGTATTGCTTGACGTTCGAATCGGGCGGCGCGGTGGCAGGATCGCACGCGGAAGGCGGAGAGTAGTCGTCGAAGCGCGAATTCAGGGACGCGGCGAGCGACGCCGTCATCCCAGTGTTGGTGTAAACGCTAAGCGCACCGCCCGAAACGATCGCACTACTGCCGGTGCAGACGAAGGGTGCGGTGAAAGCTGCGCTGGAATGCGCCGGGTTACAAGCTGTGGGTGGCGCATCGACCGGGTTTACGAGATACGGATCGGGGGGCGCACCTGCGAGCGGATTCAGGCCGAACATGTTGTAGGTGACGCCTCGGCGGAACCCCGCCTCGACGATTTCCGATGTCCCGGCAGGGAAATCGTAGATATATTTGTTTGTCTTGTTGACGGGGTCGATCGCGCAGATGCCGATCGGTGTGACGTCGTTGACAAAGCGTCCCGCCACTGCGTAGCCAAAGGTGCTCGTGTTGGCATTCGCGCCACCCGTCACGAGCATGAAGAATGTATTGCGCGTCTGGCTCGGAGTAGCCACTTCAAGGAATGTCTTGCCCGCCGCGAGCGCGTCGGTCGTGACGCTGCTTGCGGCAACGAAGGTGCAGTTCGGGAAGCGCAGAGGCAGGCGATCGTCCGCGTTGGGGCACGAGCCTAAACGCAGGTCGGCGACCGTAATCGCAAAGCTGCTGCCGACGAAATTGTTGGTGTTGTTGTTGTTGAAAGCGCAGATAGCCATGGCGATTGCCCCCCTGCCAGGACTACAAGCAGGCCCAGGCGTGCCAGTCACGCCGGTCAATTTTTCGTTCAACTCCTTGGCACCAGCCAGCGCAGCCGCGTCAGCCGCGTTCATCAACTCGCTCTTCCGCGAATAGGTGTAGGCGAGGTCGACGCCGATGCCCATGAACGCGAACAGGACGATCGCCGTGATCCCCAGGATCACCGCGACCGCGCCGCGCTGGCGGCTGCGCATTCCGTAATTTGCTCTCATGGCGACCTCGCGACCTCGTCTCCGGGCTTATTGACTCGACCCGCTGCCGATGCCGATGTTGAACACGTTGGCGGGCGGGGGTGGCGACTTGAACGACTCGCGGTACCGAACCATCGTCTCCTGCGCGGCCTTGCCGTCGATGCCGGCGACGATGTTACGATTCTTCGAGGCATCGGGGTTGAGCGTCTGCTGCGCTTTGCCCACGTTGACGGCGTCCCCAAAGCGTGCGTCCAGCCTGGGTGACGTAGAAAGCCACGCATCCACGTTGGTGGGGTAGGTCGTCGCGCACGCCTGCAGCGCGAGGACCGCGGCAGCGGCGGCCAGAAGTTTCGACGTGCCAGCAAAGTTCATCATCGTTCGCTCCTCTATTTCACTTCGAAGCCGCTGGGACCACCACCCGGCGTCTTCGGCGCGGGAGGAAAGAGGCGCGACGGCGCGGTCTCCCCTGGCGGTATCGGCCCCCCTTCCATCCGTCCCTCCAGGAAAGCTTCCGGCCAGTTGGGTTGGACATAGGCATCGGTCGGCAGCCGGTAATCGGCGGGCAATGGCCTGACCAGGCGCGGGGTGACGACAAACAGCAACTCGGTTTTGTCGGTCTGGAAATCGGTGCTCCGGAACAAGGCACCCAGCACCGGAACTTCGCCGAGGAACGGCAGCGCCCGGATGTTGTGGGTGACATTGTTCTTGACCAGGCCGCCGATGGCGAAGCTCTGCCCGTCCAAGAGCTGTACCGTCGTGGAAGCGCGCCGGGTAGTGATGAGCGGGAGGATGGCCTGTCCCGTGATCCCCACTGCGCTCACGCCAACCCCCTCGCGCGAGAGCTCCGACACCTCGGGCGACACCTTGAGGTTGATGCGGCCGCCTTCGAGCACCGTGGGCGTGAAGCGAAGGCCGACGCCGAATTCCTTTTCTTCTAGCGTAATGGTTATCACACCGTTAGTGCCGCTGCTGGACACCGGGATGAATATCTTGCCGCCGGCGAGGAAGCTGCCCTCCTGCCCACTGATCGCCATCAGGTTCGGCTCCGCCAGGATCTTTACCAGACCATCCTTGTTTTCGGCGTCGATGGTTATGAACTCGCCGGTTGCCCGCCGGAACGCGTCGATCAGCCCACCGGTGCCGCTCAGGAAATTGCCGAGGAAGCTGTAGGTCCAGCCGCCATTGATTCGTTGCAGCTTCAGGCTCGCGCCGAGCTTGTCCACCAGCGCCTTCGAAACTTCGGCCACCTTGACTTCGAGCATCACCTGCTGCGGTGCTTCCACCGCGAGCAAATTCACCACGCGGGGCGAACCTCCAGCTTGTCCAGCGCCGCCGCCTCCGGCTCGCCGGACGTAGGCGTTCGCGAGATCCAGTACGCGATCGAGCTTCGCCGCATCCGCCACGCTGCCGGTAAGCACGAGCGAATCCGCTGCGGAGCTGACGACGACGTTTCTTTCCCCCGGGAGCAACTGCGTCAGCGACGCGCGCAACGGCGCGGTGTCCATGCCCACGATCACGTCCATCACCGTGCACTGTCCGGTCCGGTCGACCAGTACGAAGTTGGTGGAACCTACCGTCTTGCCCAGCAAGTAGATCTCCTGCGGGCTGAGCAGAACCACGTCTACGTCGGCGACGCCCGGCCTGTTCGTTTCCGCAGCCGGTCGCGCGGCGGCGCCTCGAGCCTGTTCGAGCGTGGTCTCGATCTCGATCGGCCTCGCCGCTCTCCCCAGATCCGGATTGCCCAGCACGATGCGGGTAATCGGAGTCTGCAGCTTGACCAGGGTCGACTTCCCTACCGTCACGTTGATGGTCGGTCCCATGTCAACCCTGTCGCACGGTATGGGCTGGCTCGCGCTCTGCTGTACAGGCGTCGCCTTTTTTGGTGGTGCCGCCTTCTTGTCCGCGGCATGCGCGCCGACCGCCCCGAGCACAAAGCATGTTGCCAGCACTGCCGACAAAATCGCGTGACCTGATCGCGATTCCAGAAACTGATTCTTCATTCCCTCTCCCAGGCTTGGTGTTTTATATGTTGGCTCGCCGGCTGATTTCTTTTGATTGGGAGTTCGTTGATGCCGCTTCAGAAGCACTCGCTTGCTCTGGTGATGCCCCGGATCACTTCTACGCAATTACTGCGCGGAGCGGGCTCGGGCGCTGCCGCGACCTTGACCGCTTTCCTCTTTACGACCGGCGGCTTCACCGGTTCAGTTTGGGCCGTCACGATCGGCTCCGGCGTATTGAGCAACTTCGCCTTGGTCGCGCCATTGGTTCCCGCCATCTTGAGATCGACCTGGTTGCGCAGCGTGAGCGAAAGCGTCCCGACGCTGCGCGCCAAGTCGAGCTTCTCCGCCTGCTCCGGGGTCACCTCGACGGTGACCGCGCTGACGACTTTGGGCTTGGTTTCGTCGCGGCCGACCTCCTGCGCTACCGCCAGGACCAGGATGTGCTCGAGCACAATCTTGGAGATCGTCTGGTCCTTGTTCATGCCCTTGGCGCCCTCTTCCTGGGTGTTGACGATGATGTCGACGTAATTGCCCGGCAGCGCAAAACCCGCCACACCGACCACGTCGTTGACCCGTACCGTCATGGCTCGCTTGCCTTCCGCGACGACCGCGGATAATCCACCCTTCGATCCCATCGGCGCAAGCTTCGATTCGAGAACCGGCTCGCCGCTAAGTACCGATGTCCTCAACACCCGTGAATCGAGATCTGCGGGGTTCGCAAAGGCGCCTTTGGGCATCGAGCCCGAGGGCCATTCGACCGCCTTCAGCATGGCTGGCGTGAGACGGCTGCCGAGGTCGATGTCGGATCCGGCGACGACCAGCTTGTTGGCGGAGCTGGTTGCCTGCTGGGAAAGCCAGCGAGCTCCGATGATGACCGCGCCGAGACCGGCGATCACTGCGGCAACCATCATGATCAATGCTCTAGTGTTTCTCATGGTGCAAATCCTCTATAAGGCGATGGCAGATGCGTCGCCGTCGTTTCGCTCAATGCTCACGCGACGGGCTGGTGCTGCCCGGCGCGACGCTTTCTTCCGGACGCGATGCGACGAAATAGTTGTCCCACGCGCGATCGATGGCTTGCACCGTAAGCTGCGGTTCGGCGCCTTCGTAGCGCGCGAAGTCGCGAACCTGCCCGAGCAGATCCTTCGGATAGCAGGCGAGGAGCGGCCGTTGCTTTCGCTGGTGGTGATTGTGCAGCAGGTGCTCGAACACCGTTTCGACATACGCGATTTCGAACTCGTCGCAGACCTGTCGAAAGATCGCCTTGTACTCGTCTTCGGTCAGCGCGCCGACATAAATCTTATGACCCAGCCGGCGCATGAAGGCCGGATCGGCCAGGTCGGCGGGCTTCAGGTTGGTGGAGAAAATCAACACCACATCGAAGGGAACCACGAACTTGTAGCCGCTATGAAACGTGAGGTAGTCGCGGTGGCGGTCGAGCGGCACGATCCAGCGGTTCATGAGCTCGCGCGGCGAAACGAGCTGGCGTCCCAGGTCGTCGATGATCACGATGCCATTGTTGGCTTTCAGGTGTGGCGGCGCGCGATAGTAACCGGCGCTGCGGTCGAATTCGAGGTCGAGCATTGCCAGCGTCAGCTCGCCACCGGTGATCGCGACAGGACGCTCGCATTCGACCCAGCGGGCGTCGCGCGGAATCTTCCGCTCGAGCGCATTCCCGACCGGGGAACTCGTTTGGACGGGCTTGTGCACGAACGGGTCGAAGACCTGGATGATTTCGTCGTCGACTGTGATCGCATAGGGAATCGCGACGTTCCCATGCAGCAGCCCGCGCAGGTGTTCGGCAAGGAAGGTCTTGCCGCTGCCGGCCGGCCCATGGAGGAAGATCGCGCGACGCGAGTTCATTGCAGCGCCGAATTGATCGCGAACGTGCGGCGTGACGACGACGCCGTGAAAGCCGCGGATAACATCCTGGCGGGTCACGCGCATTTCGCCAACCGACTGCCGCGCGACGATCTGCGCATACGCGTCGAGACTCACCGGTGCGGCGCCGGCGTATTGGTTCCTGGCGAGGTAGCCCGTCGCGCGCTTGCGGCCGGCATCGGTGAGCTGATAATCCACATCGCCGTCAGTCCCGCCGCGGCGTACGACTTCGCATAGCCGCTCGGTTCGCATGAAGCCGAGCAGCTTTTCGAGGATGCTAGCGGAAAGCTTGATGTGCGCCGAGAGATCGACCAGGCGCAACTGTCCACGCAGGAACAGGATCTTGGTCAGCAATTCGACCAGCGAGAGGAAAGCGAGCCCCGTTTCCTCGACGCTGCGCGGCGCGGCTGGCACGTTGCTCTCGGCGTGCCGAATTACCGTCACCGTCGCGTCGTGCGCGGGCGTTACCGTCGCCATCCTCTCGTCTCCCTTTTACGATCTGCCCCCCAACAGACCGCGTCCCGTGTACAGGATACGCCTGATGCGCTCAGAGCAGCGCGATTCCTCGCTGCACCATCACTGCGTGCGCCAAGGTTCCGATGGCGATCGCGACGCCATAGGGAAGCTTGCCCACCGACACCGCGGGCGCCGTTATCGTCGTCTTGCCGGTGGTCATGGCGCTGAGCAGTGTGCCGAACAGCATGGTCCTGAGGTTCGCCAGGAGCTGGCCAAGCGCACCCCTGCCCAGCGCGACTGCGAGCGCCAGCGCGCCGCCGGCGATGAAGCTCAGCAAGGCCGCCGATGCGACACCCCAAGGTCCGAGATACGCGCCGACCATTGCCATGAGCTTCACGTCGCCCGCGCCCGTGGCGCGAAGAATATACAGCGGCAGCAGCATAGCGAAGCCGACCGCGATTCCTTTCAGGGCACCCGCAATCCCGAAGTCGAGCAGCGCCGGCTGGATCATCTGCCCCACGATGCACGTGACCGCTCCCAGCAGCACCAGCCAGTTCGGAATGCGATGATTGCGGACGTCGAAGATCGCGGCAACGACCACGAATGCGACCACCAAGACTAGCCGGATCTCGGTAAAGAACGTCCCGCCGCCGATCGAGATCAGGCCGTTCTCGACAATGAGGTAATCGTTCATGCGCTCGATGGGCTGCGCCGCGACCTGACGGCGATGCGTCTCAACATGCCCCCAAGGGGAAGCAATTGGCGACGGAAGTAAACAGTGTATTGAGGCTTGAACCTACCGTGACTACGGACGCGGCGATGACGACCGCAATCAGCGCGCCGATCAACGCGTATTCGATCGCGGTAACTCCCGACTCGTCGGCGCAAAAGGAGATTGCAAGCTGCAGGCATTTCATTTGCGGTTTTTCTCCTGTGCCGGCGATCGGTAGTGAGCCATCGACTCAAAGGTGAGCGCGGGGGCGCGGTCAACCGCACCCCCGCGGTTCATCAACAACGACGCGACATCGTCGCGTGGCGCGACTACGGACAGGTTGCGCCAGCGGTTGACAAGCACGTTCCGATCGTCGTGAACACATTATTCAGTTGGGTGCCGACAATCACAACGGCTCCAGCGATTACAACTGCGATCAACGCTGCGATCAGGCCATACTCGATCGCCGTCACGCCTTCCTCATCCTTGACAAAACGTTTGATGCTCATGAGCAATGCATTCATTAGATAACTCCATTCAGGTTATGACCGAAGTGCTTCGGGGACGCTCCGGAGTATCCCCTCTTGCTGCGCGAGCTTTTATTGTCGCCGGCGGGTTGCGCTATGTATTCGTATGGAACATTGCGCAACTCGTCGGGCCTCTCGCTCGACTTCCCGACGTACAAACGAATCGTACGGCGAAAAACGGGTAATTCTACAAGTGAGCCGTCTCCCTTGTGCCTCTTTCGGTTAGCGCTGCCATTACTCTCGGGTCAGGG
>DASXQW010000313.1:0-28399 GCA_036506975.1 Casimicrobiaceae bacterium
AATACGTCGACCAACCCGAGCGCGCGGTGCCGGAACGCGCGCGGAACGCGGCCGACGACTTCGAAGCCATGTCTCTGCCATAAGCGCACGGCGCCCTCGTTGCTGGCGACCACGAAATTGAACTGCAACGCGGTATAGCCGCGCTCGCGCGCCGCGGCCAGCGAATGCTCGCACATTGCGCCGCCGATGCCGCGCCCGCGCGCGTCCGGATGCGTCATATAGCCGCAATTGGCGACGTGATCGCCGAGGCCGGGCTGATTCGGCCGCAGCACATAGGTACCCACGACGCGGCCAGCTTGCTCGGCGACGTAGGCTGCGGCAGGCGGTTCCATCCAGATACGCCGTGCCTCGGCCATCGTCGTGTCCGGCGCATAGGCGTAGGTGTCGCCGCGGGTGACGACCACCCGAAAGATCGCCCAGATGCCCGCGAAGTCGCGCGGCCGAGCCGGCCCGATCGACAATGTCTCCCGGTCCACGGCCGGCATTATTCTTCTACCCCGCCAAAGCCCGGCGGTCGCTTGTCGAGGAAGGCACGAACGCCTTCGACGAAGTCATCGGTCGCACTGCATGCGCCAAAGCTTGCCGCTTCGGCTTCGAGCTGCGCCGACAGGGTCTGCGCGAGCGATTGCTGAAGGAGGCGCTTACCATTGCGCATCGCCGCTACGGGCCCGGAAACGATCGCGGCCACGAGGGCAGCGGTCGCCCGATCGAGCTCGGCTTCAGGGACCACGCGGTTGACCAGCCCGAGGCGCAACGCGTCGTCGGCACCGAAGCGTTCGCCGAGCAGCAGGATTTCCATCGCTTTCTTATGGCCGACCAACCGCGGCAGCGCGTAGGACAAGCCGCCGTCCGGCGTCAATCCGAGCTGCCGGTACGCGGAGGTGAAATAACTCGAGTCGGCCGCGATCGCAAGATCGCAGGCGCATAGCAACGACAAGCCGAAGCCCGCGACCGCCCCGTGCACGCTGCCGACAACGGGATGCGGCATGCGTTGCAGCTGCTCGATGGCCGCGTGCAGACGCTCGATCATGCGCGTAAAGCGGCTTCGCCGCTCGGCGGGCGCGAGCGTGAGCTGTTCGGCGAAGTGGCGTATGTCGCCTCCTGCCATGAAGTGCCTGCCCGCGCCCCGGATCACGACGCAGCGCAGCGTGTCCTCGGCGGCCAGCGCCGCAGTATGGTCGACCAGCGCGTCCATCATCGCCGCATCGAGCGCATTGAGCGACGCGGGACGATTGAGCGTCAGCGTGGCGACGGGTCCGTCGCGAGCGAGCAGGATCGGGCTGGTCATGGCGGGCGCTCAGGTTCCTTAGATGCCGGCGCGCTTCTCGGCGTCGACGCAGCCGCGTGAAGCGTCCTCTTCCGCGGCGAGCGCCATCTTGAACGGGCTTGCCGCTTCCAGCTCTTCGACTGCGTGGGCGACCTCGGCGCGCTCGTCGGCCGCGAAGCGCGCGATCGCGCGGGCGAAGTCCGGGTCGGAGATCGCATGCGCCGAGCGCGTCGTCACCGGCAGGAGCCCGCGCGCGAGCTTGTGCACGCCCTGCGCTCCGCCCTCGAATTGGCCGATGCGGTGCTCGATGCAGAATTCGATCGCCTGGTAATAGCAGGCTTCGAAATGCAGGCCCGGCACGAATTCGGTTGCCCCCCAGTAGCGGCCCCAGAGCGTATCCGCGCTGAACACGTCGAGCGCGGCGCAGACGGGCCTGCCGCCGCGCTCGCCGAGAACGAGCACGACATGATCGGGCAACGTCGCGCCGATGCGCTCGAAGAAGGCGAGCGATAAATACGGCGTCGAATGGTGACGCCGGTACGTGGTCGTGTAGCAACGGAAGAAGAATGACCAGTGCCTGCCCTCGATCTCGCGCCCGAGCAGGCGGCGAAAGGTCACTCCTGCGGCGCCGAGCTTGCGCCGCTCCTGGCTGATCCGTTTGCGCTTGGTGTGATTCATCGTCGACAGGAAGTCGGCGAAGTCGCGGTAGCCGGGGTTGGTCCAGTGAAACTGCACGCTGTCGCGCAACAGCATGCCGGCAGCGGCGCAGGCGTACGCCTCGTCGGCTTGCGGAAACAGAATATGCAGCGACGACAAATGGTCATCGGCAACAAGGGACAATGCGCCGGCGAGAAGCTCGCCGCGAGTCGCGGCATCGGCCGCGATCAGCCGCGGCCCTGTTGCCGGTGTAAACGGAATCGCGCACACGAGCTTGGGATAGTAATGCCTCCCGTGCCTCCGGTATGCGTCCGCCCACGACCAGTCGAAAACGTATTCGCCGTAGGAGTGCGTCTTGACGTAGAGCGGCATCGCGCCGACGAGCAGCGCGCCGCGCCATGCGGTGAGGTAGCGCGGCGTCCACCCTGTTTCCGGCGCGGCGCAACCGGTTTCGTGCAACGCGTGCAGAAACGCATGCGACAAAAGCGGCCGATCGCCGACGAGCGCATCCCAGGTCGACGCAGGGATTGCGCTGAGTGAGTCGACGATGCGAAGCGAGGTGCGTGCCATGCGCAAGCGGAAATTCCGTGCCATTGTCGCACGTCCGGCAAGCGCCAAGCCACGTGCTAACATTCGTGCATGCGCGTCGCCATCGCTCAGCTGGATTGCGTGGTCGGCGATATGCCAGGCAATGCCGCACGTATCCTCGCGGTCGTCGACGGGGCGCGGCGCGGCGGCGCCGATCTCGTCGTGACGCCGGAGCTCTCGCTCTGCGGCTATCCGCCGGAAGACCTGCTGCTGCGACCAGCCTTTCTGACGGCGTGTGCCGAAGAGCTCGAGCGCCTCGCCGCGCAAGTCACGGGCCCGGCGGTGCTCGTCGGCTTTCCCGAAGCTAGCGGCGGCAAGCAGCACAACGCGGCGGCGGTGGTTCGTAACGGCCGGGTTGCGGCGATCTATCGCAAGCGCGAGCTTCCGAACTATACGGTGTTCGACGAAGAGCGCTATTTCGAGCCGGGCACCGATCCCTGCGTGATCGAAGTCGCCGGCGTTCGCGTCGGAATCGTCATCTGCGAGGACATCTGGTTTCCCGGCCCGGCACGCACCGCGAGCACCGCCGGCGCGCAGATCATCGTCGTGCCCAATGGCTCGCCGTACCACACGCGGCAGCAGGCATTGCGACGCGAGGTCGTGACGGCGCGCGCGCAGGAAACAGGTCTGCCCGTCGTCTACGTCAACCGCGTCGGTGGCCAGGACGAGCTGGTGTTCGATGGCGCGTCATTCATCGTCGACGGAGCGGGCGCGCTCTCACAGCAGGTGCCGGCGTGGCGTGAGACCGTGGCGCTGGCCGAGTTTGCCGGGGCGACGCCGAAGGCCGTGCGCGGTGGGCTCGATGGGCGCCTGGAAGCAAACGTCTACGCCGCATTGTGCATGGGCGTGCATGACTACGTCGTAAAGAATCGTTTCCCCGGCGTTCTGCTTGGGTTGTCGGGCGGGATCGACTCGGCGCTGACGCTGGCGATCGCCGTCGACGCTCTCGGTCCCGAGCGAGTGCGCGCAGTGATGCTGCCCTCGCCATATAACGCGGCCATCAGTCTGGACGATGCGCGCACCATGGCTGGGATTCTCGGCGTGCGCTACGACGAGATTCCGATCGACGGCGCATTCCAGGCGCTTCGGGCGGCGCTCGCCGACGAATTCAAGGGTCTTCCCGAAGACGCGACCGAGGAGAACATCCAGGCGAGGATTCGCGGCACCCTGTTGATGGCGCTTTCCAACAAGCACGGGACGATCGTGCTCACGACCGGCAACAAGTCGGAGATGGCGGTGGGCTATGCCACGCTCTATGGCGACATGGCCGGCGGCTTCGCCGTGCTCAAGGACCTCAGCAAGTCGCTGGTCTATCGTCTGGCGCGATATCGGAACGGCCTGGGGCGGGTGATCCCGGAACGGATCATCACGCGCGCGCCGTCGGCGGAGCTGCGGCCGAACCAGACGGACCAGGACAGCCTGCCACCTTACGACGCGCTCGATGCGATCCTCGAGGCGTACGTCGAGGAACTGCAGAGTCCGGCCGAGATCGTGGCCCGCGGCTACGCGGCTGAGCACGTAGCCAGGGTGGTGCGGCTGATCAAGGTGAACGAGTACAAGCGGCGGCAAGCCGCGGTCGGCATCCGCATCACGCCACGCGGATTCGGCAAGGACTGGCGCTACCCGATAACCTCGGCGTGGAGCGAGTGGAAGAGTGTCCTGTAGGGCCGAATTTTATTCGGCCCGCGCCGCTTCATGTTACCGAAGCGTACGAATGAATTCGCACCTACGAAGACCCGCCGTAGGGCCGGATCCATTCGGCCGCCGTGTGCGAATGAATTCGCACCTACCAAGACCCACCGGAGTCGACGCACGCCTTTTCCGTCTAGTTGCGCTCGTTCGAGTGGTGTAACCTTCGCTGTGGCGCGCCCGAGCTGACGAAGGAGCAGCGATGAAAAAAGTCGAAGCGATCATCAAGCCGTTCAAGCTCGATGAGGTGCGCGAGGCGCTCTCCGAGATCGGCGTCAGCGGTCTCACGGTGACGGAGGTCAAGGGCTTCGGCCGCCAAAAGGGCCATACCGAGCTCTATCGCGGTGCGGAGTACGTCGTCGACTTTCTGCCCAAAGTCAAGGTCGAGGTGATCGTCGCCGACAGTCTGGTCGAGCGCGCGATAGAAGCGATCGTCAAAGCCGCGCGGACGGGAAAGATCGGCGACGGCAAGATCTTCGTCACTTCGGTCGAACAGGTCGTGCGCATCCGCACCGGCGAGTCCGGCGAAGCAGCCGTCTGAACCGCGGACGTCGCGGTGCAGGCAGGGGGGCAACATGTCAATCATGAGCGAATTCCGCGAATTCGCGGTCAAGGGCAGCGTCGTCGACCTGGCGGTGGGTGTGATCATCGGCGCCGCGTTCGGCAAGATCGTCGATTCGCTGGTCAAGGATCTGATCATGCCGGTGGTCAGCCGCATTTTCGGCGGCCTCGACTTCAGCAACTGGTTCGTGATGCTGGGGCCGCCGCCGCCGGGTTACAGCGGACCGATGACCTACGAGGCGCTGACCAAGGCCGGCGTGCCGCTGTTCGCCTACGGCAACTTCATCACGGTAGCGCTCAATTTCATCATTCTCGCCTTCGTCATTTTCCTGATGGTGAAGCAGATCAACCGGCTGCGCAGCGCCACGCCTCCGCCGCCACCGCCTCCGCCGGAGAACGTGCAGCTGCTGCGCGAGATTCGCGATGCGCTGAAAAAATGAGCCGCCGCATTGGCGTGCGGCATGATCGAAACGGATGATTGGAGGAACGATGACTCGCACTAGACTGTTATTAGCGCTCGCGGTGCTGGCGCTCGGGCTTGCCGAAACGGCGCGCGGCGACATCAATGTGGGCGTGACCCTGTCCGCGACAGGGGCGGCAGCCTCGCTCGGCATTCCCGAGCGCAACACCTTCGAGCTGCTGCCGACGACGATCGCCGGCCAGAAAGTCAATTGGATCGTGCTCGACGACGGCTCGGATACGACCAAGGCGGTCACCAACACGCGCAAGCTCCTGAGCGAGGACAAGGTCGACGTGATCGTCGGCTCGACGGTGACGCCGAACTCGCTGGCGATGATCGACATCGTCGCCGACGCCGAGACGCCCATGATCGCGATGGCCGCATCGGGCCGCATCGTCGATCCCGCCAATCCGAAGGTGAAATGGGTGTTCAAGACGCCGCAGAGCGACTCGCTGATGGCGGACGCGATCGCGGTCAGCATGAAAGCCAACGGCGTGAAGACGCTGGGCTACATCGGCTTCAACGATGCCTACGGCGACAGTTGGCTCACCGAGATCAAGCGCTCCGCGCAGACCGCCGGAATCAAGGTCGTTGCCGAGGAAAAATACAACCGCAACGATGCATCGGTGACCGGGCAGATTCTCAAGATCGTCGCTACGAATCCCGACGCGGTGCTGATCGGCGCGTCCGGCACGCCGGCTGCGACGCCCCAGAAGGAACTCGCCTCGCGCAACTACAAAGGCAAGATCTATCAGACGCACGGCATCGCGAATCCCGACTTCCTGCGCGTAGTCGGCAAGGAGGGCAACGGAACGATCCTGCCGGCCGGCCCGATGCTGGTCTACGAGCAGCTGCCGGCGAGCAATCCGGTCAAGAAATCGGCGGCCGAATACGTCACCAAGTACGAGGCGAAATACGGCACGCGGTCGACCTTCGGCGGCCATGCCTGGGATGCGTATCTGTTGCTGGCGCATGCGATCCCCGACGCGTTGAAGAAGGCCAAACCCGGCACGAAGGAGTTTCGCGCTGCGCTGCGCGACGGCCTGGAGAATGCCAAGGACGTGTTCGGCGCGCACGGCGTGTTCAACATGACCCCGCAGGATCACAACGGACTCGACAATCGCGCGCGCCTGATGATCAGGATCGAAGACGGCAAGTGGGTGGTGATCAAATAGCCGCACCCGCCTGAGCGCGCGTTGGGAGCGAATCCCGTACGCGCGCATTTTGCCTTGCATCGCCACCGACGGTGCGGCGCGACAGCGTGCCGCCACCGCGCACGATGGACCTGACGATAACCGCGCTCCTGGCGCAGGACGGCATCACCAACGGCGCGATTTACGCGCTGCTCGCGCTGGCGCTGGTGCTCGTGTTCGCGGTAACGCGCGTGATCTGGGTGCCCTCGGGGGAATTCGTCGCCTACGGCACGTTGACGCTCGCGGGGCTGCAGCTCGGCAAGCCGCCCGGCACCATCGGGCTCCTCATCGGCATGGCGATCATTGCCGGCGCGATCGAGGCCTGGAGTTGCTTCGCGCACGGCGAGGCGCGAGCGCTGCCCCGGCGGCTTCTTCTGTGGACCGCGGCGCCGCTTGCCATCGCCGGTCTCGTGCGCTGGCTCGCGCCGCTGCAACCGCCGTTCGCAGTACAGATCGCGCTTGCGCTCGCCGCGGTGACCGCGCTCGGGCCGCTGCTGTACCGGATCGTGTACCAGCCGCTGGCCGAGGCTTCGGTGCTGGTGCTGTTGATTGTCTCGGTCGCGGTGCATTTTGCCCTGACCGGCCTCGGGCTCTGGTTCTTCGGCGCCGAGGGCTCGCGCACGCCGCCGTTCTCCACCGAGTCGTTCCAGGTGGGCGAGGTCATCGTCAGCGCGCAAAGCATCCTCGTCGTTCTGAGCAGCCTTCTGCTGATTCTCGCGCTGTACTTTTTTTTCGGGCGAACCCTCTACGGCAAGGCGCTGCGCGCCACCGCGCTCAATCGCGTCGGCGCAAGGCTCGTCGGCATTTCGCCCAATCTGGCCGGAGCGTTGACCTTTTCACTCGCCACACTGCTGTGCGCGTTCTCGGGCGTATTGATCGGGCCGATCACGACGGTCTATTACGACTCGGGCTTTCTCGTCTCACTCAAGGGCTTCGTCGGCGCGATCATCGGCGGGCTGGCAAGCTATCCGATGGCCGCGGTCGGCGCGCTCCTGGTCGGCCTGCTCGAATCGTTCTCGTCGTTCTGGGCGAGCGCGTTCAAGGAAGTCATCGTCTTCACCGTGATCATCCCCGTGCTTCTCTGGCGCAGCCTCACGGCGCATCACCATGAGGAAGAGGAATGAAGGCGCTTGCGCGCGTGAGCGTTGGGCGCGCCGCATTCGCCGCGGTCGTTGCACTGCTCGCGATCGTGCCGCTGACGATGCCGCCGTTCTGGGTGACGCTCGGCAATTACATCGGCTTGTACAGCATCGTCGCGCTGGGCCTGGTGCTGCTCACCGGCGTCGCCGGCCAGACTTCTTTCGGGCAGGCCGCGTTCGTGGGGCTCGGTGCGTACACGACTGCATATCTGACGACACGCTATGGCACGTCGCCGTGGCTCACGCTGCCGATCGGGCTCGTCATCACCTTCGCGGTCGCGCTTTTCCTGGGTTTCATCACGCTGCGGATGCGCGGTCACTACCTTCCGCTGGCGACCATCGCCTGGGGGATAAGCCTCTCGTTACTGTTCGGCAATCTTGATTTTCTCGGCGGGCATACCGGGCTCACGGGTATTCCGCCGCTCGCGCTGCCGGGGTTCGAGCTCAAGAGCGAGCGGCATTTTTACTACCTGATCTGGGCGATCGCGCTCTGCGCGCTATGGGCGAGCAGTAATCTGCTCGACTCGCGCCCGGGCCGCGCGATCCGCGCGCTGAAGGGCGGACTCGAGATGGTCGAGGCATTCGGCGTCGACGCGGCGCGCTTGAAGATCGTCGTGTTCGTCTATGCAGGGCTGCTCGCGTGCGTTTCGGGGTGGCTGTACGCGCACTTGCAACGCTTCGTGAATCCGAGCCCCTTCGGGATCCATCAAGGCATCGAATATCTGTTCATGGCGGTCGTCGGCGGCGCTGGCAGTGTCTGGGGCGCAGTCGTCGGCGCGACGCTGATCACGCTGCTCAAGCAATGGCTGCAGGACCTGTTGCCCCACATCCTCGGCCGGGCCGGCAATTTCGAGATCGTTGTGTTCGGCGTGCTGATGGTGCTGCTGCTGCAGCGTGCGCGCGAGGGAGTCTGGCCATGGCTCGAGCGCCTGCTGCCGAAGCGTGCTTCGCCGCCGGTACCGGACGCGCCCGCGCTGCCCGCGCGCCACAAGACGGCGGGCAAGGGTGCGCGACTCGAGGTCGATGCGGCGCGCAAACAGTTTGGCGGGCTTGTCGCCGTGAACGATCTGTCGTTCGAGATCCGCCCCGGCGAGATTCTCGGATTGATCGGTCCGAACGGCGCGGGAAAGACCACGATGTTCAACCTGATCAGTGGCGCACTGCGGCTCACCGCCGGCGACGTGCGCTTCTGCGGCGCTTCGATCGGCGGCCGCCAGCCTTACGAGATCGCGCGGCTGGGCATCGGGCGCACGTTCCAGCATGTGAAGCTGATCGGCTCGATGAGCGTACTCGACAACGTGGCGCTGGGCGCGTACCTGCGCAGCGAGGCGGGTGTGTTGCGCGCGGCGCTCAAGCTCGACCGCGCCGAGGAAGCGCGCATCAAGGCCGAGGCGGCGCGCCAGATCGCCCGCTGCCGCCTCGACGCGCACACTTTCGACGCCGCCGGCAGCCTTGCGCTCGGCCGCCAACGGATCGTGGAAATCGCCCGCGCGCTCGCGGCGGATCCGTTGCTGCTGCTGCTGGACGAGCCCGCCGCAGGCCTGCGCTATCTGGAAAAGCAGGAACTGGCGGCGCTGTTGCGCAGCGTGCGCGCGGATGGCATGACGATCCTCCTGGTCGAGCACGACATGGACTTCGTGATGGGCCTGACCGACCGGCTGGTCGTGATGGACTTCGGCGAAAAGCTCGCCGAGGGCCTGCCCGCGGAGATCCAGAAGAATCCCGTTGTCCTCGAAGCCTATCTCGGCGGCATCGAATGACAATGAGCGCGCTGCTTGAAGTTCGCGATTTCCATGTCGCGTACGGCAAGGTCGAAGCGGTGCACGGCGTATCACTTGCGGTCGCTGAGGGGAGCATCGTCACCGTCATCGGACCCAACGGCGCCGGCAAGACGACGCTGCTCGGCGCCATCATGGGCCTGCTGCCTTCACGCGGCGAGGTCAACTATGCGAGTACGTCAGTCGCGCGCATCGGCGTCGAGCAACGAGTCGCGCTGGGTCTTTGTCTGGTGCCGGAGCGTCGCGAGCTTTTCGGCGCAATGACCGTCTCCGATAACCTCGAGCTCGGCGCCTTCCAGCGCTATCGTGCCGGAGACAAGACGGTCGAGACGACGCGCGACGAGGTTTATCGGCGCTTTCCGCGCCTGGCGGAGCGGCGGTCGCAATTGGCGGGAACGCTTTCGGGCGGCGAACGGCAAATGCTGGCGCTCGGCCGTGCGCTGATGGCGAAGCCGAGGCTCCTGATGCTCGACGAACCGAGCCTGGGTCTCGCGCCGCTGATCGTGAGGGAAATCTTCAATATCATCGCCGCGCTGAAGGCAACCGGCGTATCGATATTGCTGGTCGAGCAAAACGCCCGAGCCGCGCTGCAGGTCGCCGATTACGGCTACGTGCTGGAGACCGGCGAGCTCGCGATCGAGGGCCCGAGCGCCGAGCTCGCCGTCAATCCGCGCGTCGCTGCGACGTATCTCGGGCAGGCGGTCGGCGCGAACTAGCGGCGCGAGCCCGCGGCGAGGGACCCCACGCGCAGCGTGGGGATCGCGCGAGGCGAGTCGACGCAGGGCGGTCGACTCACGACGAGTCATGTTTCGATGCTTATCCAAAGGAGACCGCGGCGCGTTGGCGGCCTAAGACTTGTTCTCCGGGCGCCATGCCCCGACAATGCAGGATTGATGCCCACTTCCAAGCCAGGGACTCTCGTGACCAATCTCGCCGTTCCCGCTCTGAACCCGGCGCTGCTCGACCAGGCGACGCAACTCCTGCTCGCGCCGGCAGCGCTCGAATTCCGTCAGCTCTCGCAGGTGCTCGCCGACATCCACGTGCACCACGTCGACTACGCCGATCTCTATTTCCAGTATTCGCGCCTCGAGAGCTGGAGCCTCGAGGAAGGCATCGTCAAGTCGGGATCCTATTCGATCGACCGCGGCGTCGGAGTTCGCGCGATATCGGGTGAAAAGACCGCATTCGCGTACTCCGACGACATCAGTCTCGACGCGCTCGGGCAGGCCGCGACCGCGACGCGCGCCATCGGCCGCCAGGGCCAATCGGCCGTAGCCGCGCTCGATCACGTCGGCGGCGCCCGCGCGTTGTATGCTCCGCGCGACCCGGTCGTCGCGCTCACCGACGGCGCCAAGGTCGATCTGCTCGAGCGGCTCGAGCAGATCGCGCGGCAGCGCGATCCGCGCGTGACGCAGGTAATGGCCTCCCTCGCTGGCGAATACGAAGCGATCCTCGTCGCCCGCAGCGACGGTCTGATTGCTGCCGACGTGCGGCCGCTGGTTCGGCTTTCGCTTAACGTGATCGTCGAAGAGAACGGCCGGCGCGAGCAAGGCATGGCCGGCGGCGGCGGGCGCCTTGACTATGGTTATTTCAGCGACGCGCTGCTGCACGACTATGCGGCGAAGGCCGTCGACCAGGCGCTGCTGAATCTGAACGCGCGCGACGCCCCTGCGGGCACCATGACGGTCGTGCTCGGACCGGGCTGGCCAGGCATTCTGCTGCACGAAGCGATCGGGCATGGGCTCGAAGGCGACTTCAATCGCAAGGGGACTTCGGCGTTTTCGAATCGCATCGGAGAGCGCGTCGCGGCCGCCGGCGTGACGGTTGTCGACGACGGTACGATTCCTGATCGCCGCGGATCGCTCAACATCGATGACGAGGGCAATCCGACACAGCGCACGGTGCTGATCGAGGACGGGGTCCTGCGCTGCTACATGCAGGACGCGCTCAACGCGCGACTGATGGGCGTACCGCCGACGGGAAACGGCCGGCGCGAATCATTCGCGCACGTGCCGATGCCGCGCATGACGAACACGGTGATGCAGAACGGCGACCGCGATCCCAGCGAGATCATCGCCTCGGTCGACGAGGGCCTCTACGCAGTCAACTTCGGTGGCGGTCAGGTCGACATCACCAACGGCAAGTTCGTCTTCTCCGCAGCCGAGGCCTGGAAAATCGAGAACGGCAAGCTCGCGTATCCGGTCAAGGGTGCGACGCTGATTGGCAATGGTCCGGACGCGCTGACGCGGGTGTCGATGATCGGCAACGATCTCGCGCTTGACGCCGGTATCGGCACCTGCGGCAAGGACGGGCAAAGCGTTCCGGTCGGTGTCGGGCAGCCGACATTGCGCATTGATGGCCTGACTGTCGGCGGAACCGCTAGCTGACCGCTGCTTGGCTACTGCGCGGGCCGGCCGCATCGTTGTTTCCTCGCTCGCCGCTCGCCGTACTGTCGTGTACTGTCTCGCGGCTCGCTGCGGGCCGCCTCGCGGCCGGCCCTGCTCGCTACGCCCTTCAGCGGCCAGCTCGATAGGTCGCCAGCCGTCCTAATGCAGCGGCCCGGCGGGCGCCGCGACCGTGATTGCCGGCGCAGCCGATGCATGGTGCACGACGATGCGCCACCCCGACGGCGTGCGCAGGTAGACGTTGGTTGCGATCGCGGCACCGCGCGGCTTGGTGTCGTTGCCGACGGTCACGTGCTCGACCGCGCTCTGCATCGCCAGGCCGACGGTCTCGATGACGACGATCTCGTCGAGGCGGAACGAGAGCTTGGTCTCGCCCGCAAAAAGCTGCTCCCATCCAATCCGCACTGCTTCATAACCGACCAGCCGCGGTCCGCCGGGGTGTACGCAGACGATGTCCTCGTCCTCGGCCCAGGCCGCCATCATGGCGTCCACATCCTTCGCCTCGAACGCCTGGTAGAACGCGAGCGCAGCATCCTGCGGCGAGGTGAAAATCGTCGGCGTGCGTGGCTTCGCCATATCAGCAAGAGTGCGCTGCGGTCACGCCGACACCTTCCGCGCGAGGTCATGCACAACCTCCACGTCGAGATCGCGCATGCACTTGAAGTGGCCGAGGGGGCATTCGCGTTGAAAGCACGGGCTGCAAGCGATATCGATCTTGGCGATATGCGCGAGCGACGACAGCGGCGGCGTGTAGTCGGGAGACGACGAGCCGAAAAGCGCGACCAGTGGCCGGCCGACCGCCGCCGCGGCGTGCATCAGCCCCGAGTCGTTGCTGACGACGACCGAGGCGAGCGACAAGAGATCGATCGCAGTGCCGAGATCGGTACGACCCGTGAGGTCGCGCACGCCAGGGATGGCGGCGGCAATCGGCAGCGCCGCCTCCTGGTCGTTGGGCGAGCCCAGCAGCCAAACCGCGTAACCTTCCACGAGCAGGCGCCGCGCCAGCGCGATGAAATGCTCCGCCGGCCAGCGCTTCGCCGGGCCGTACTCGGCACCGGGACAGAGGATGGCGATCGGCCGGCGCGTCGACAGCGCGAGGGCACGCATCGCGGCAGCGGCATTGGCGGCATCGGGCACCAGCACCGGAGCCGGCGGCGTCGGGATCAGCCGACCCTTGGGCACGGCGAGCGCGACAAAGCGATCGACCAGACGGGGAGACGCCTTGCGATCGAGGCGGCGTGTTTCGGTGAGAAGCGCTCGGCGACCTTCGCCCGCGTAGCCGATGCGGCGAGGAATGCCCGCGAACCACGGAATCAGCGCCGACTTGAATGAATTGGGCAAGATGAATGCGTGCGTGTACGCGCGCGCCCTGATCTCGCGCGCGAGTGCGCGCCGGCGCCCGAGACTGAGCTCGCCGTGGCCGAGAGGGTTCTCGACGATGCGGCCGATGCCGCGCATGCGCGCGTATACCGGCGCGCACCACGGCGGCGCGAGCACGTCGACGATCGGCTCCCCGAGCGGCTCGCGCAGGACCGCGACCAGCGGCTCGGACAGAACGGCGTCGCCGACCCAGGACGGCGCTACGATCAGGATGCGTTCGGCCATGACCAATGCTCGCTGTGCCGGCCGCGGCCGGCACGTTCGCGCCGACGCGCGCTGGGCGACCTAATGCGCGCCCTTGCGCGGCCCTCCCTTGAGTCGGTAGCGCGTCCCGCAATACGGACACATCGCCTCGCCTTCCGCGCCGACGTCGAGAAACACGCGCGGGTGACTCGACCACAGCGGCATTGCCGGGTTGGGGCAATACAGCGGCAGATCGCGTTCGGTCACCTCAACGACGGGCAGCGCGCTGGCGTCGGGTTGCGCCATAGTCGATCGCAGCGGCATGGGAGTCGACGGGCGTCAACCATGACTTGTACTTGGGATTTCGTCCGTTGACTACATCGAAAAACATCGCCTGCAGTTTCTGGGTCATCGGGCCGCGCTGGCCGGAGCCGATCGGGCGGTTGTCCAGCTCGCGGATCGGCGTCACCTCGGCTGCGGTGCCGGTGAAGAATGCCTCGTCGGCGATGTAGAACTCGTCGCGCGTGATCCGCCGCTCGAGCACCGGGATGCCCAGCTCTTCGGCGAAGGTGATGATCGTGCCGCGGGTGATGCCGTTGAGCGCGCCGCCGGAGAGGTCGGGAGTGTGGAGCTTGCCATCGCGCACCAGAAACACGTTTTCGCCGGAGCCCTGGCAGATGAAGCCTTGAGGATCGAGCAGCATCGCTTCCTCGTAGCCGTCGTGCGTCGCTTCCTGGTTGGCGAGAATCGAGACGGCGTAGTTGCACACCGCCTTCGCGTTGCACATCGTGATGTTCGGATGGTGGTGCGTAAACGACGACGTCTTGACGCGGATGCCTTTCTCGAGCCCGTCGGCGCCGAGATACGCGCCCCAGGGCCACGCGGCGATCGCGACGCGAACGGGATTCGACTTGGCGGCCACACCCAGCGCTTCCGATCCGTAGAACACGAGCGGGCGCAGGTAGCACGAGTCGAGGCCGTTCCTCTGGACGCATTCCTTTTGCGCGGCGTCGAGCACGTCCCTGCTGTACGGAATAGTCATGCCGAAGATCTGCGCCGAGCGGAACAGGCGATCGGTGTGGTCGCGCAGGCGGAAGATCGCCGGGCCCGCGGCCGTCTGATAACAGCGGACGCCTTCGAATACGCCCAGCCCGTAGTGCAGCGTGTGGGTCAGGACATGGGTGGTCGCTTCGCGCCACGGCACGAGCTTGCCGTCGTACCAGATGAACCCGTCGCGGTCTGCCATCGACATGGCGGCTGTCCTTGCGTCGCAAAACCGCCATTTTAGCCGAAATCGGCCGCCCGCCCGGGCCCGTCCGCCACTTGCCACGCTGCGCCGAACACCTGCGTCCAGAGTTTGCCGACCGTCGCGCGTCGTGCGGCCTGCGCCGCTGGCACGACCCGCGCCAGCGGCGCGCCCTGCAGGCGAATCTGGTGCTGGAGCCGCCGGTACTCGCGGTAGGCGTCAGCGACGCTTGCGGCGAGCGAAGCCGGGACGAGGCCGAGCTTCGCCGCGAGCGCGAGCAGCGCGATGTTGCCGACGTTGCGCGTCAGCGGTGGATGGCGGGCGCTGTACAGCAGCACCAGGAATTGCACGGTGAACTCGACATCGACCATGCCGCCCGGATCGTGCTTGAGATCGAACAGCGCGCTCTTGTTCGGATGACCCGCGTACATCCTGCGGCGCATTTCGACGACGTCGTCGCGGAGCCGCAGCAGCTCGCGAGGGCTGCGCAGGATCGACTCGCGTTCCGCTTCGAAGGCGGCGCCGATGATCGCATCGCCGGCGACGAAGCGCGCGCGCGTCAGCGCTTGATGCTCCCACGTCCACGCATCTTTGCGCTGGTAGCGGCAGAACGCGGACAGGCTCGATACGACGAGCCCACTGGCTCCGTCGGGGCGCAAGCGCAGATCCGTATCGTAAAGGCGCCCCGCCGCCGTCGTGCTGGTGAGCCAGGTATTGAGGCGGTGCGCGAGGCGCGCGTAGCGTTCGGGCGCGCTTTCGTCGGGATCGTCGTAAAGAAAGACGAGATCGAGGTCCGACGCATAACCGAGTTCCTTGCCGCCAAGCTTGCCGTAGCCGATGATCGCGAACTTTGGCGGCGCAAGCCTGGCCTCGCCGTGCATCTGCGCCCAGCAATGCTCGAGCGTCGCCGCAAGCACGATGTCAGCCAGCGCCGACAAGTGGTCGGCGAGCCGTTCGACGGTGAGCAGGCCGTTCAAATCCTGTGCCAGCAACCGAAACGTCTGCGCATGCTGGAAATGCCGCAATGCGTCCATCTGCCGCTCAGGATCGCCGGCGTGGGCACCGAGCTGGAGGTCGAGCTCGCGCCGCCACGCATCCCAATCGGGCTCGGCAAGCAGCACCCGGCTGTCGAGCAATTCGTCGAGCAGCAGTGGGTGTCGGGTGAGGTAGTCCGCGGCCCACGCGCTCGCGGCCATCAACTGCGCGAGCCGCGGCAATACCGGCGGGTGCTCGAAAAGCAGGGCCAGATAGACGCTGCGTCCGCTGATCGTTTCGAGCAACGCGAGCAGGCGTCCGAATACCGCTTCGGGATTGACCGTCGACGAGGCCGCCGCGGCCGCGGCGGCGCGCAAGAGCTGCGGCAGGAGCGCGTCGAAGCGTTGCCGCGACAGGGTCGGCAACTGCAGATAGCGCGCGCTTTGCCGCACGCGGGCGAGCGATTCGATCAGGGTGACGGGCGAGCCGTAGCCGGCGGCGGCGAGCGCGGCGCATTGGGCGTCCCCGGGCCTTGGATCGAGCCAGATCGACGCCAAAGGATCGTCGTCGGCGACATCCTCGCCGAAGACCGCTTCGAAATGCCGCTCGACCGCGTCGCGGTGGCGATCGAGCATCGCGGTCAGCGCCGCAGCATCTGCGATGCCGCAAGCGCGCGCCAGCGCAGCCTGCTCGGCGGCATTGATCGGCAGATCGTGCGTCTGCTGGTCGTCGCGGTATTGCAGGCGGTGCTCCAGATTGCGCAGGAACACGTAGGCCGCGGAGAGCTCGGCGACGGCGGGGCGCGGGAGCAGCCCGCGCGTTCCGAACGCGGCGAGTGCCGGTAGCGTGCCGCGCAGCCGCAGCGCCGGCTCCCTGCCGCCGCGCACGAGCTGCAGCGCCTGCACGATGAATTCGATCTCGCGGATGCCGCCCGGACCGAGCTTGATGTTGCGGGCGTAATCCTTGCGCCGGCCCTGCTCGCGGATCTGGTGGTGCACATCGCGCAAACCGGCGTAAGCGTCGTAATCGAGGTACTTGCGAAAAACGAACGGCGCGATGAGCCGTTCCAGCTCGTCGCGACGATCGCCGGTGAGCGGCCGCGCCTTGAGCCACGCGTAGCGCTCCCAGGTGCGACCCTGCGTAACCAGGTATTGCTCGAGCGCGGCGAACGACGCCGACAGCGGCCCGCTGTCGCCGTAAGGACGCAGGCGCATGTCGACGCGAAACACGAATCCGTCGGCGGTGACGTCGGCCAGCGCGGCGATGATGCGCCGCCCCAGCCGGTCGAAGAATTCCTGGTTTGCAAGCGGTTTCGGCCCGGCCGTCGTTCCGTCTTCGGGATAGACGAACACGAGGTCGACATCCGACGACACGTTGAGCTCGCCGCCGCCGAGCTTGCCCATGCCGACGACGACGAGGCGCTGCGGCTGGCCGCTGTCCGCGCCGATCGGCTCGCCATGCGCCTGCGCGAGCCGGCCATGATGCAGGTTGACGGCGGCGTCGATCGCGACTTCAGCAAGCCGGGTGATGGTCGTACAGACTTCGGCGAGGTCGGCCCGGCCGGTGAGATCGCGCAGCAGCGTCGTCAACAAAACGCGTTGGCGCAGCCGACGCAATGCCGTGGCGAGAGCGACATCGTCGGCGGCCTCTCTCACCAGGTGGACATCGTCTTCCGACCATGTCACGGCATGATCGAGCGCGGCGAGCACCTGCGCTACGAGCTCCGGCTGCGCGGCTCGACAGCGTGCGCCGTACAGGCTGAACTCGAGAGCCTCGGTAGGGTCCATCGGGGAGATAACGGGCGAGCGATGCGCTCGAGGGTAAAATCAGTCGCCCAAGGCTACCATGCCCATCCTGCGCGCACCCTCCGATCCCGCCGTTTCAGCCGCCGCGCTGCCGCGGACGATCTTGCGCATTACCGGTCGCGTGCTGCTCGCGCTGATCGCGCTTTTCTGTGTACTGCTGCTGACCATCCGTTTCTTGATCTTTCCCGAGCTCGAGCACTATCGGGGACAAGTGACGCGCGCACTCGAGCGGCAGATCGGACAGCCGGTCGAGCTCGACGGGCTCACGGGAGGGTGGGACGGGTGGAACCCCCGACTCGACGTCAAGAACCTTCGCATCATCGACCGAACCGATGGCACGCCGCTGCTCACATTGCCGGAGGTTCATCTAACGGTCACTTGGACGTCGCTGCTGTTCATCGATCTGCGTTTCAAGGAGGCGGTGCTCGATCGGCCGCAGCTCGCGGTGCGGCGCGACGTGCAAGGCATATTGCATGTCGCCGGGTTGACGTTCGATCCGGCGCAGGGGCGTGAGGACTCGGCGCTCGCCGACTGGCTGTTGCGCCAGCGGCGAATTCTGATTCACGACGGCACGGTCACCTGGCTCGACGAGCAACGCGATGCGCCGCCGTTGGAGCTCAAGCGCGTCGAGCTCCGGATGGAGAACCGCTTCGGGCGCCATCGTTTCGGATTGACCGGCGCGCCTCCGGCAGAGATTGCGGCACCGCTCGACGTGCGCGGGGATGTAGTCGGCCGCTCGCTTGCGGAATGGCGCGTATCGTCGGGGCGGTTGTACGTGCGCCTGGATTACGTCGATGTGGCGGCGTGGCGGGCGTGGCTGCCGCTGCCGGTCGATATCAAAAGTGGCAAGGGCGCGGTACGCGTGTGGTTTCAATACGCCGACGGCGAGGCGCGGGAAGCCATTGCCGATCTGGTGCTGGCGGATGTCCAGGCGCGGCTCGGGCCCGAGTTGGAGGAGCTCGCGCTCATCCGGCTCGACGGTCGGGTCGGCTGGCGCAGCAACGCGGGGAAGCTGGAATTTTTCACCCAGCAGCTCGCATTTACCGGTCGCGGCGGAGCCCGCTTCGACCCGACCGACTTCAGGCTAGTGCACGACGCGGCGACGGCCACGCGGCCTGCATCGGGACAGATCGAATTCAGCAATCTTCAGCTCGCGCCCTTGACGCAGGTCGCCGAGAATCTGCCACTGCCGGAGCGCTGGCGCGTCGAGCTCGCGCGCTACAACCCCCGCGGCACCTTGGCCCAAGGCTCGCTGCAATGGCAGGGCGAGGCAACCGGACCGCAGAGCTTTGCGGCCAAGGGCCGTTTTACCGACCTGGGCGTGCTGGCGCAGGAGCGGTTTCCGGGAGTGAGCGGGCTCTCCGGCAGCTTCGAGACCACGGATCAAGGCGGTTCGCTGAAGCTTTCAAGCCGCGGGATGACTATCGACCTGCCGCGCGTATTCTCCGAACGCCTCGCGCTCGACACCCTGCAAGGTGGCATCGGCTGGAGTCGTCAGGGCGAGAATATCGCGATCACACTCGAAGGGCTCGCGGTCGCCAACGCTCAGGTTTCGGGCAATGCGAGCGGCACCTACCGCAGTGCGGCCCGAGGTCCCGGAACGATTGATTTGAGCGTGCAACTCGCGCGAGCCGATGTGCGCGACATCTATCGCTATGTGCCCGTGAACGTGCCGAGCGCGGCACGCGAGTGGCTGCACCGGGCGCTCGTCAGCGGGACGGCGAGCGACGCGCGATTGCGCCTCGTGGGCGATCTCGCCGACTTTCCTTTTACCAACGGCAAGAAGGGGCAGTTCATCGTCACGGTCAAGGCGCAGGGAGTGACCCTCGATTACGCCGACCGATGGCCGCCTCTTACCGACGTGGACGCCGATGTGCGCTTCGAAGGCCCGCGCGTGACCGTCGACGCACGCCGCGGGCAAGTGTTCAATGCGGCGCTCCAGCAGGTGCGCGCGGAAATCGCCGACTTGCGTGGCCATAACGCGCTCGTTCGCATCGACGGCGAAGCCTCGGGGCCGACCGCGGATTTTCTGCGCTTTGTCGCCGAAAGTCCCGTCGCCGGCTGGATCGATCACTTCACCGACGGCGCCGAGGCAGCCGGCGCTGGCAAGCTCGCGCTGAAGCTCGAGCTGCCGCTGGGCAAGCCCGCGGCCAATCGCGTGGCGGGCGAATACACGTTCTCTGGCAACCGCATCAGGCTCCCCGGCGACATGCCCCCCGTCAATCGGCTGAACGGCAAGCTCGCGTTTACGGAGCGCGAGCTGGGAGCAGCGCAACTCACCGGAGATGTCCTCGGCGGCGCGGCACGCTTTTCGATTACGAGCGATGACGGACATGTCCGCGTCGCCGGTCAAGGCAACGCGGATCTCGGTCAGCTGCGGGTCGAATTCCCCCAGCACGTGCTAGCCAAACGCGTCGCCGGCACCGCCGACTGGCAGCTTGGCATCAACGTGGGCGGCGGCGTCTCCACCTGGACGCTCGAGTCGACTCTCCGCGGCGCGACAATCGATCTGCCGCCACCGCTGACCAAGGCCGCGGCCGAAAATCTCTCACTGCAAATAGAACGCAAATCCGTCGACCGCAGCCACGACGCCGTTACCGTGCGCTACGGGCGCATCGGGCAACTGATGCTCCAGCGCCGGCTTGCCGCATCCGGCGCAACCGTGGAGCGCGGCCTGATCGTCCTCGGCGGCGCGGGCGGGGAACCGGATCGCCCCGGGATATGGGTACGCGGGCGCGTCGACGCGGTGAACGCCGACGGCTGGCTTATCGTCAAGCGAGAGCTCGAATCGGACGGCACGAAAGACGCTCTGACACTGGCCGGCGTCGACGTGACCGTGCGAGAACTCGATGTCTTCGGCCGGCGCTTTAACGAGCTGCGCATCGGCGCGAGCCGCGCCTCCGACACCTGGCAGATCGATTTGCGCGGGCGCGAGCTCGCCGGCATCGCCCACTGGCAAGCCGAAGCGCCAAGCCGTCCGAACGGGCGTATCGTCGCCCGTCTGCAGCGCTTGAGCGTTCCCGCAGCCGTCGGCGAGGTCGCACCGGGCAAGACCGAGACGGTCGGCGGATCCAACCCCTGGCCGGAGATCGACATCGAGTCCGATAGCTTTTTGCTCCACGATCGCGACCTCGGCAAACTGCAATTGACGGCGCAGCCACGTGGCGCTGATTGGCAAATCCAGCGCCTGCTGTTGACCAACGACGACGGAAAACTCTCGGCGCAAGGCTGGTGGCGCGCCGCAGGCCGAGCCCAGCAGACAACGCTCGACGCCGAGCTCGATATTACTGATCCCGGCAGGTACCTCGCGCGCTTCGGTTTGCCCGATGCAGTACGCGGCGCGCCGACCAAGGTCCACGGCCAGCTCGGCTGGGCCGGAGGGCCGCAGGCATTCGACTATCCGACGCTCTCGGGCGCTTTCAGCATCAAGGCAGGGCAGGGGCAGTTCACCAAGCTCGATCCCGGCGCCGGGAAGCTGCTCGGCGTGCTCTCGCTGCAGTCGCTGCAGCGCCGCCTGACGCTCGACTTCCGGGATCTGTTCGGCGAAGGTTTCGCCTTCGACGAAATCACCGGCGACGTCCGCATCCAGAACGGCATCATGAAAAGCGACAATCTGCGCATCGTCGGTCCCGCAGCCCGCGTCGCCATCAGCGGCGAGGCGGATATCGCGAAGGAGACGCAGCAGCTCAAGGTGCGCGTGCAACCGACGCTTTCGGCCGGAGTGTCCGTGGGTGCGGCGGTGCTGTTGCTCGCCAATCCAATCGTCGGCGCTGCGGTGGGCGCGGGCTCCTTGCTCGCGCAAAAAGTGTTGCAAGACCCCATCGAGCAGATCTTCTCCTACGAGTATGCCGTCAGCGGTGGCTGGACCGACCCGCAGGTCGAGCGCACCGGCCGCCAGGCAGCGACTGTGGTCGGACCCGCGGCTGCGGCGGAGAGCGGCAGCAAATGACGCGCGAGCGTTTCCGCGTCGCGGCGGTGCAAACGCTGTCGAGCGGTGACGTCGATGCCAATCTGCGCGCGATCGAGCCGCTGATCGTCGAGGCTGCGCGGCAGGGCGCGCGGCTGGTGGTGTTGCCCGAATATTTCGGGATCTTCGGCGCGAAGGCAACCGACAAGGTCGCTGCGCGCGAGATCGAGGGCGCCGGTCTGCAGCAGTTGTTCTTGGCGCGCGTCGCGCGCGAACGCGGCGTCTGGCTCATCGGCGGCACGCTGCCGATCGCGATTGCCGATCCTACGCGCGTGCGCGCCGCATCGCTGGTGTTCGCTCCGGACGGGCAGCGCATTGCGCGCTACGACAAGATGCACATGTTCGCCTTCAGCCAGGGCGAAGAGCGCTACGACGAGGCCAAGACGATCGAACCCGGAACGCAGGCCGTGGCGTTCGACGCGCCCTGCGGCCGGGTCGGCCTGTCGGTGTGCTACGACCTTCGCTTTCCCGAGCTCTACCGGTCCATGGGCGACCTGGCGCTGATCGTCGTGCCTTCGGCGTTCACCGCGATCACCGGCGCTGCGCACTGGCACGTGCTACTGCGGGCGCGCGCGATCGAGAACCAGTGCTACGTGCTCGCCGCCGCACAGGGCGGGCTGCATCCCGGCGGTCGTCGCACGTACGGACACAGCATCCTGATCGATCCCTGGGGCGTCGTGCTTGCAGAGAGCGATGAAGGGCCCGGCATCGTCATCGGCGATATCGATCCCCAGCGGCTTGCGCAGGTGCGGCGCGATCTGCCGGCGTTGCAGCACCGGTCTCTCGCATGACGTCGACTGCCATGCGGCCGCGTTCCGCGCCTGATTACGACCTCGCGGTTGTGGGTGCGGGCTTTGCCGGGCTCGCGTGCGCGCGCTCCGCAGCGCTGCGCGGGCTCTCGGTGCCAAGAGAGGAAGACGAGCTGCGCCTTACGGCCGAGCGAAGTCGAAGGGGCTCGGCCCAGGCTACGCGCGCGGGGCCTTCAACAGCACCAGCACGGCGCCGGCGCCACCGGCGTGGCGCGGCGCTTCACAGTACGCCAGGACCTCGTCGCGCTGAGTCAGCCAGCGCCGCACTTTGGCTTTGAGCACCGGCTCGCGGTTGGGCGAGGACAGGCCCTTGCCGTGAACCACGCGCACGCAGCGCCAGCCGTAGTTGCGGGCCTCGTTAATGAAATCCGCGAGGGCATCACGCGCCTCGTCGCGGTTGAGCCGATGCAAGTCGAGCTCGCCTTGCACCGACCAATGCCCGCGCCGCAACCGCGTAAGCACGTCGCCGGCGAGGCCTTTGCGCAGGAAAGTCTGCTCGGCCTCGAGCTCCTGGCCAACGTCCCAGTTGGCGGGCGAGGGTTCGACCCCGTGCTTGCTCATCGCGAGCGCGTCGGCCTCATCGGCGAGGCGCTTCGCCGGCAGGCTCGCGGGTCGGGCACGTACAACGCAGGCCCGATTGTGAGATCGCAACGGCTCGACATCGGCAAACGCCTGGGAGAGATCGATATCGGCATCGGCAGGCTTGTGACGTGCGGGCTTGCGCGCCGCGGTCGAAGGCGGTGGCGCCGGCTTGCTCGATTCGGGCGCAGCCTTCCGCGCCGTTGCGAAGAGCGCTCTGAGCTCGGAGAGTTTTGCCATACGCAGCGCCTCTTACTCGTTGGATTCGAGGTATGCCTCGGCATCGAGCGCGGCCATGCAGCCGGTGCCGGCGCTGGTCACCGCCTGGCGATAGACATGATCGGCGACATCTCCAGCCGCGAACACACCCGCCACGCTGGTGCTGGTTGCATTGCCCTCGCTGCCGCCGTTCACGTGGATGTAGCCGTTCTTCATATCGAGCTGGCCTTCGAATAGCTGCGTATTGGGCGTGTGGCCGATGGCGATAAACACGCCTTGCACGTCGAGGTCGCGGATCGCGCCGTCGTTCGCGTGCTTGACCCGCACGCTTTTGACACCCGTGCCATCGCCGAGGACCTCGTCGAGCACATGGTCGAAAAGCACCTGCACATTGCCGCCTTCGCGAGTTTTGGCCAACAAGCGGTCGACGAGTATCGCTTCGGCCCGGAACTTGTTGCGGCGATGCACCAGCGTCACCCGGCGGGCGATGTGCGACAGATATAGCGCTTCTTCGACTGCCGTATTGCCGCCGCCGATGACGACGACGTCCTGACCCTTGTAGAAAAAGCCGTCGCAGGTGGCGCAAGCGGACACGCCCTTGCCCATGAACGCCTGTTCCGAAGGCAAACCCAGATACCGCGCCGACGCGCCCGTGGCGATGATCAGCGCATCGCAGGTGTACGTCCCTGAATCGCCGACCAGGCGAAGCGGGCGTTCGTCGAGGCGTGCGGTGTGAATCTGGTCGAACACGATTTCGGTCTCGAAGCGCTCGGCGTGCAGCTGAAACCGCGCCATCAGATCCGGCCCCTGGACGCCGGCCGCGTCGGCAGGCCAGTTGTCGACGTCGGTGGTCGTCATGAGCTGTCCACCTTGCGCGAGGCCCGTGATCAGCACCGGTCTCAGGTTGGCGCGCGCAGCGTATACTGCGGCGGTGAACCCGGCCGGACCGGAACCAAGGATCAGCAGGCGCGCGTGTTTGGGAGTCATGAGTGGTGCGGCTCGAGGAGCGCCATCGCGGCAAAAATTCGAGCGATTCTAACCGATGTGGGGGTGTTCCCCGGAGACCCAATCCGGCGTGCCCCGCGTCCGGCCGGCATATAATGTGTAGCGTGAACTACGGCTCACAATATAATGCTTTTCAAGAAAAATAGTGTCATGACTACCCGTCGTATGAGTCGTCCCGAGCCCTCGTTCTCACCGAAGGCCGCCGCGCTCGTCCGGGAATCCTGGTGGCTGCTCGTCGTAGCGCTGCTCACGTTTCTTACGCTAACGCTTGCGACGTATCACAAAACCGACGCCGGATGGTCGTACTCCGGTACCGGCACGGTGATCCAGAACAAAGGCGGCGCCGTCGGCGCCTGGCTTTCCGATCTTCTGTTCTACCTCTTCGGTCTTTCGGCGTGGTGGTGGGTTTTCGCCGGCGTGGTCCTGGTCGTCGCGGGCTACCGGCGGATGATCGCAGCCGACCGCACTGAGGTCGGACCCCGTCACCATCCATGGCTTGCCATGCCGGGCTTTATCCTGCTGCTGCTCGCCAGTGCGGCGCTCGAAGCACTTCGGCTCTATCGACTGCCGGCCGCATTGCCGCAGCACCCGGGAGGAGCGATCGGCGATGTCATTGGAAACGGTCTTGCCCGGGCGCTCGGCTTCAACGGCGCAACGCTGTTGCTGATCGCGTTGCTCGCGATTGGCTGGACGCTGTTAACCGGGATGTCGTGGCTCAAGCTGATGGAGCGCATTGGCGCCGGCATTGAAGCCGCCATCGTGGGGGCGCGGAAGCGCCGCGAGGATCGCCGCGACCGCCAGATCGGCGCCGTCGCGCTCGAGCAGCGCGAGCAAGCGGTCGAGGCCGCGCGCGAAATCGACGACGAGCGCGAGCCGGTCGTCGTCGTGCCTTCCGTGGTCGAGGTGCCCAAGTCGGAACGCGTTGTCAAGGAAAGGCAGAAGCCGCTGTTCCAGGATCTGCCCGATTCGCCACTGCCACCGCTGGCCCTGCTCGAGGATGCGCCGTCCGCGCAGGAGCAGATCAGTGCGGAAACACTCGAGTTCACCTCGCGCCTCATCGAGCGCAAGCTTGCCGACTTCGGCGTCGCGGTGAAGGTCCTCGCCGCGTATCCCGGCCCGGTGATTACGCGCTTTGAAATCGAGCCTGCAATCGGCGTCAAGGGCAGTCAGATCGTCAGCCTGATGAAAGACCTGGCGCGCGCGCTGTCCGTGGTCAGCATCCGCGTGGTCGAAACGATTCCCGGCAAATCCTGCATGGGTCTGGAACTGCCGAATCCGCGCCGGCAGCTGGTTCGGCTGGTCGAGCTGCTCTCGTCCGCGGCGTACAACGATCTGCCGAGCCCGCTGTCGCTCGCACTGGGCAAGGACATTGCAGGCAAGGCGGTGATCGTCGATCTGGCCCGCATGCCGCATCTGCTGGTCGCCGGAACGACGGGCTCGGGCAAGTCAGTCGCGCTGAACGCGATGATCCTCTCGCTGCTGTACAAGGCCGAGCCGCGGCAGGTGCGGCTGATCCTGATCGATCCGAAGATGCTCGAGCTGTCTGTATACGAAGGCATCGCGCATCTTCTGGCGCCCGTCGTCACCGACGTCAGGCTCGCCGCCAACGCGCTCGGCTGGTGCGTCGGGGAGATGGAGCGCCGCTACCGGCTGATGTCGACGCTGGGCGTGCGCAACCTTGCCGGCTACAACGCGCGCGTCGTCGAAGCGCGCAAGGCGAAGAAGCCGCTGACCAACCCGTTCTCGCTGACTCCCGACAGTCCCGAGCCGATCGAGGAAATGCCGCTGATCGTCGTCGTTATCGACGAGCTTGCCGATCTGATGATGGTGACCGGCAAGAAGATCGAGGAGCTGATCGCGCGGATCGCGCAAAAGGCGCGCGCGGCAGGCATCCACCTGATCCTCGCGACGCAACGGCCCTCGGTCGACGTCATCACTGGTCTCATCAAGGCCAACATTCCTTCGCGCATCGCCTTCCAGGTCGCGAGCAAGATCGATTCGCGCACCATCCTCGACCAGATGGGCGCCGAAACGTTGCTCGGGCAGGGTGACATGCTTTATTTGCCGCCCGGCACCGGCCACCCGCAGCGTGTGCACGGAGCGTTCGTGTCCGACGGCGAAGTGCACCGGGTAGTCGAGCACCTAAAGGCTCAGGGCGGTCCGCAGTATCACGAGGGCATCCTCGACGCCGGCGCGAACGGAGAGAGCGAGGAGCGGATCGGCATCGACGCCGGCAACGCCGAAGCCGACCCGATGTACGATCAGGCGGTTGCGGTCGTGCTCAAGACGCGACGGCCATCGATCTCGCTGGTGCAGCGGCACTTGCGCATCGGTTACAACCGCGCTGCGCGGTTGATCGAGCAGATGGAGCGCGCGGGCCTCGTTTCCGCGATGCAGACCAACGGCAATCGGGAGGTTCTCGTGCCGGCCGGCAAGGAATAAAGCCATCTCAAGAGCTGCTGTGCGCCCCGATTGCTTTGTCGTGTCCTCGCTCGCCCCTCGCCGTACTTCTTCTGTACTGTCTCGGGGCTCGCTGCGGGCCTTCGCGGACTCGGGGCTGCTCGCGACGCTCTTGAGACGGCTTCCGGCGCTCTCGATAAGCTTGACGCTTGGCGCATTGTGCGTGCTCCCAACGCTGGTGCAGGCCGCGACGCTCGAACGATTGCGCGCGTTCGTGCGCGATACGCAAACGGCGCGCGCGAGCTTCACGCAGACGGTCACCGACAAGAACGGGCGTGTGGCGCAACAGGCGAGCGGCGAATTCGCGATTGCTCGACCCGGCAAGTTCCGTTGGAACGTCGACAAGCCGTACAAGCAGCTGCTCGTCGGCGACGGTGAGCGGGTATGGATTTACGACCCGGATTTGAACCAAGTGGTCAAACGCCGCAACGACAAGGCGCTGGGGACGACGCCGGCGGCGCTGCTCGCCGGCAAGGATGACGTGGAAGGGGCTTTCGATTGGCGCGATCTGCCGCCCGCGGACGGCCTCGACTGGCTGGGCGCGACGCCGAAGGACAAGGAATCGAGCTTTACAGACATCCGTCTCGGCTTCGATGCCTCCGGCCTGGCCGCGCTGGAGATCTTCGACAACTTCGGACAGCGTACGTCGATCAGGCTCGCGCATCTCGAGCGCAATCCGAAGCTCTCTCCCGAGCTGTTCAAGTTCACCCCGCCCAAGGGCGCCGATGTCGTCGGCGACTGATCTGTTTCCGGTTGCCAACCCCGCGACGCCGCTTGCCGAGCGGCTGCGGCCGAAAAAGGTCGAGGAGGTCGTCGGCCAGCGTCACTTGCTGGGACCGGGCAAGCCGCTGGCCGTTGCGTTCGCATCGGGCAAGCCACACTCGATGATCCTGTGGGGACCGCCGGGGTCGGGGAAGACCTCGCTCGCACGGCTGATGGCCGACGCCTTCAATGCGGACTTCATCGCCATTTCGGCAGTCCTCGCCGGGGTCAAGGACATTCGCGATGCGGTTGCACGCGCCGAGGCGACGCTGGCGCAGTCGGGCCGGCACACGATCCTTTTCGTCGACGAGGTGCACCGCTTCAACAAAGCGCAGCAGGATGCGTTTCTTCCGTTCGTCGAGCGCGGACTGCTGACGTTCATCGGCGCCACGACCGAGAATCCGTCATTCGAGGTGATCGGCGCGCTGTTGTCGCGCGCCGCGGTCTATGTCCTCGAAGCGCTTGGACCCGAGGAGCTGGGTGAGCTGCTCGACCGGGCGCTCGCGGCGGCGATGCCTGGCGCCACGATGGCGGCCGCGGCCCGCGACGCGATCATCGCCTACGCCGACGGCGACGGCCGGCGGCTCATCAATCTCGTCGAGCAGCTCGGCGTAGCCGCGGGCGCGGCCGCGCGCCGCGACGTCGACCTTGCGTTCGTCGAGGCGACTATCGTGCGCAGCCTGCGTCGCTTCGACAAGGGCGGCGAGGCGTTTTACGACCAGATCTCGGCGCTGCACAAAGCAGTGCGCGGCAGCGATCCCGATGCGGCGCTCTACTGGTTGTGCCGCATGCTCGACGGCGGCGCCGATCCGCTCTACGTCGGCAGGCGCATGATCCGCATGGCGAGCGAGGACATCGGGCTTGCCGATCCGCGCGCGCTGCGTCTGGCGCTCGACGCGGTCGAAACCTACGAGCGCCTCGGCACGCCGGAGGGCGAGCTGGCGCTCGCCGAGGCCGTGATCTATCTGGCGTGCGCGGCCAAGAGCAACGCGGTGTACGTCGCGTACGACAAGGCGCGCGCCTTTATCGCCGAGGACGGATCGCGGCCGGTGCCGCTGCACATACGCAACGCGCCGACGCGACTGATGAAGCATCTCGGCTATGGCAAGGGTTATCGCTACGCTCACGATGAAGATGACGCTTATGCCGCCGGCGAGCGTTATCTGCCGGAAGGCATGCCCGAGGTTTCGTTCTATGTGCCGACCGAGCGCGGGCTCGAAGCGAAGATCGCCGAAAAGCTCGCAGCGCTGCGCGAGCGCGACGCGAAAGCGC
>DASXQW010000314.1:0-5309 GCA_036506975.1 Casimicrobiaceae bacterium
ATGCTGTTGTGCCGCGGCTCGATCACCTGGAACGACTCGGTGGCAGCGAGCTTGCCGTTGCGGATCGTGTCATCGTAGATCCGCAGCTCGCCGCCGGTGAAGCCCTTCGGTTCGCGGTTGAAGTAATACACGTAGCTGAACTGCCGCCTGTAGGTCTCGTTTACGCCAGCGTCGGTGTGAATCTTGAAATAGCTGCCATCGACACTGGCCGTCACCTGGCAGTCGATCGCCCCGAGGGCAAACTGGCCCAGCCTCAACTGCGGCATGACCTCGGGCATCGCCGCGGTGATTTTGGCAACGAAGAGCTTCTTCAGCGCATCGGGCGCGCCGAGCATGAACGAATGCCGGTAGTCCTCCTTGTTGTCGCTGACGCCCGCGGGAACGAAGCGGGTCTCAGCGGCGAACACCAGCTCCATGAGCCAGGCGACTTCCGACCCGCTAAGGAACCCTTCGAACTGCACGACTGGATGCCGGACCAGATCGCCGTGGCCCTGCGCCGCGCTGGCGGCGGCCGCGGCGGCAACGGCCGCGGAAGCAACCGGCACCGTGGCTTCTTCCGCGACCATTGCGTCGCTGTGCATCACGACGGCCGGATCGGTGATCACGCCGACAAGCTGCTGCGCGGAAAACGCCAGCGACGCTCGCCCGCCCTCCATCGGAATCTGAAACACGGGCGGGCGGTGCCCGTCTTCGGCGCCGTCGGCAGCGGCGACCGCCGCCAGCAACTGCGCCAGTAGCGGATGCCCGGGCGCAACGACCAGCATCGCCGACTGACCGCCGGCGAGCAGCAACTTGACTTTGATCTCCCGGGCGTCGGGCTGTTGGACGGTCAGTTTCATTGTTGAATTCTCGCGCGAGCGCTGCGCATTGATTCTGGCGGAGAGGCATCCCTCGACCAACATTTATTGTACTCGCGTTGCGGTTCGCGGGCTGGAGACCCGGCCCACGATAACTCGCGGTCCGCCGCCGATCTTGCTGACAAATGCATCGCAAGCGGCGCTGGCCCGCTCGTGTAGTGATCAGGCTTCCCGATCAGCGAGCCAGTGCGAGGATTTCGTCGATTTGCCTTCGACCAGAAACTGTTTTGCGCGTTGCTGAATCTCGCGATCGGCGACACTCACGCGCTCGTGTTGGCGCAAGTGTTCGAGCCACGATTCGTCCATGAAACACTCCACGAAACGCGCCGGATCCGCCGAGTCGTGAAACAGCTCCCAGAAATACGCGCCGTTGCGGCGGCGCATTTCGCGCACAGCCTGCATCGCGGCGACAAATTCGGCACGCTTGGCGGGTTGAACCCGATATTCGATGGTCACCATGACCGGCCCGCTATCAGGTTCAGGGGTCTCGGCCAGAACCGGCGCCGGCCAGTCCAGCGACGGCGTGAAATTGAGCACCTGGTGATGACCGAGCTTGAATCTCCAGGTCAACGCAATGGCGAGCAGCGTCCCGAGGGCCGCGGTCGTCAGCGCAGCGGGTATTCCTATACGTGTCGCGACCTGGCCCCACACGATGCTGCCGAGCGCCATGCCACCCATGAATATGACGACAAATGCGGCCAATCCGCGCGCGCGCACCCACGCGGGTAGCGTCATTTGCGCGGATACCTGGAGCGCCGAAAGAATCGAGATCCAGGCGACGCCGGTGGCGAGCATGGCCACTGCCAGCAGACCGACATTCTGCACGTGCGCGAGCGCGAGGGCCGCAAGCGCGTAAAGCGCGCTCGCGCCCGCGACCAGCGCATCGCGCGAAACCTTCGCTCGCACCTGGGGCAGCAGCATGGCCCCGGCAACGGCACCGACGCCGATGCAGGTCAGCAACAGGCCATAGATTTCGGGGCCGCGCCCGAGCTCTCGCCGCACGATGAGGGGGAACAACGACCAGGTCGCGCTGGCGAACACAAAGAAGGCAATTCCCCGAATGAGCACGGCTTGCAACGTGCGGGTATGCATGACGAACCGCATCCCCACGCGAATCGCGCTCAGAAAGCGTTCAGCGGGCAGCGAGCTCTTGTGGTGCTCGCGCCGCCATTGCAGCAGCACGGCAAGAATACCGATGTACGACACCGCATTGAGCACGAAGACAAGCCATGCACCCACCGCCGCCACCAGAACACCTGCGATCGCCGGCCCGATCGCGCGCGAGACGTTGATCGCAATGCTGTTGAGCGCGATGGCGGATTGCATCTCGTCGGCCGGTACAAGATCGGGGACGATTGCGGCCCACGCCGGCATCATCATCGCGGTGCCGACCCCGAGGGCGAAGATGAATCCGAGGAGCGCCCACGCAGTCATCATGTCCAGCCATGTCAGGATGCCAAGCGCGCCGGCAACGATCATCAAGTAAAGCTGAATGGCGATCAGGAGCCGCCGGCGATCGACGATGTCGGCGAGTGCGCCGGCCGGCAGCGCAAGCAGCATCACCGGAAAGCTGTCCGCCGCTTCCACGAGTGCCACCATCGCCGGAGACGAGGAAAGCGACGTCATCAACCACCCGGCTCCGACGTCCTGCATCCAGGTCCCGATGTTGGAAACGATCGTCGCGATCCACAGGTTGCGGAACAGCGCGGTTTGCAGCGGGCTCCATGGCGAAAGCGCCACCCGGGACGGTTGCGATGCCGGAGCCGGCGCGGATTGCGGGGCCGTCATCGAGTCTCCCGGCTTGTGTTCAGCGCATTGCCCACGCGACTCGCAGCAGCTTCTACTCCAGCTCCAGCATGAGCTCGTCGATGTAGCACCAACTCCAGTCCTCCCCGGGCTCGAGGGAAGTCACGATCGGATGCTTGGTCGAACGGAAATGCTTGGTGGCATGCTTGTTCTTCGAATCGTCGCAGCACCCGACATGCCCGCAGGTTCGACACAGACGAAGGTGCACCCATGTGTCGCCGGTAGCGAGGCATTCTTCGCAGCCGTCGGCATTCGGCATGGCCGTCTTTACAAGACTCAAATGAGTGCATTGAGCAGGCATCGCAATACTCCTCTACGTCCGGATTTCTTACTTTGCCAGCGCCGCCTCAACGGCGTCAAACAGAAAACGCAAGCCGAACGACACGTCTTGAATCTTGCCGTTGACGAAGAACGTCGGCGTACTGCGAACTCCGCTCTCACGACCACTTTGCACTTGTTCCCGAATCCGTTGCAGATAAACGTGGTCGTCCATCTCGGCGGTGTAGCGAGCCATGTCGAGCTGCAGCCGCTCGGCGTAGCCGCGCAATTGGTGCAGCTTCATGTGCGCTTGATTATCGAACAGTAGATCGTGCATCGGCCAGAACTTTTCTTGCGCACCCGCACTCTCCGCCGCTTCCGCCGCGTGCAATGCATGCGGATGCACTTCCTCCAGCGGGAAGTGGCGATAGACGAACCGAATGCGGCCAGCAAATCTGTCGAGCAACAGCTTGACCGCCGGCGCCGCCTGCTTGCAGTTTGGACATTCGAAATCGCCGTACTCGGCGACGGTCACGGAGGCATGCGCGGGACCGATCGCGTGATCGGTGGCGCTCGCGGGTACGGTCAATTCGAACATGATGCTCTGGTCTGTTTGTTCCATACCTGCGTCACGGCTACGGCAGATCAAATACCAGAATCTCCGTGCCGTCCGTCTTTGCCGTTATCGTTAGCCCTGGTTCGCGTTCTATGGCCGCCCCGTCGCCCGCATCGAGTTTCTGACCATTCATCGCCACGGTGCCGCGGACAACCTGGAGCCAGGCCTTGCGCGGCGCCGACAAAGCATGCGTTACTTGCTCGCCGCTGTTTAGGACCGCAGCGAAAAGCTCGACGTCCTGGTGGATGACAACGGAACCGTCGCGCCCGTCGGACGAGCCCACGAGGCGGAGCCTGCCGCGCTTGTCCGCATCAGGGAACGTCTTCTGCTCGTAGCGCGGCGCGATGCCTTCGCGGTCGGGCACCACCCAGATTTGCAGAAAGTGCACCGGCTCCGTCTTCGAGTGGTTGAACTCGCTATGCCGGATGCCGGTGCCGGCCGACATGACCTGCACGTCGCCGGGCCGGATCACCGACCCGGTGCCGATACTGTCCTTGTGCTCGAGCGCGCCTTCGAGAACGTAGGAGATGATCTCCATATCGCGGTGGCCATGGGTGGGGAACCCTTGCCCGGGACTGACACGGTCCTCGTTGATCACACGCAACGGCCCGAAGCCCATCTGCTTTGAGTCATAGTAATCGCCGAAAGAAAACGTGTGCCGGCTATCGAGCCATCCGAAGTTGGCGGTTCCGCGCTCGTTCGCGTGTCTTACATTGATCATTCCATACCCTCCTGGGATGCTGGCTGTGCCGCTGCTAGATATTGATGGATCAGCGCTACGGCAGCAGCGCCTTCGCCGATCGCACCGCCCACGCGCTTCACCGAACCGGAGCGCACATCTCCGACGGCGAACACGCCGGGCACAGTCGATTCGAGTGGAGCGGGCGCATGCCCCGCGGCGAGGCCTGCCGTCGCCTGCCCCGTCAGCACAAAGCCGTGTTTGTCGAGTTTGACGCCGCAGCCTTCAAGCCAACGCGTCTCGGGGTCCGCACCCACGAACAGAAACACATGTTGGATCGGGCGTTTCTCTTCGACACCCGTTTGCTTGTTGCACCACGTTACCGCGGTGAGGCCTTCCACCAGATCGCCGTGCAGGTGCGTGAGCTCGGTGTGAGGTCGCAACTCGATGTTCGGTGTGGCGTCGATGCGGTCGATCAGATAGCGTGACATGCTTGCGGCGAGGCTTTCGCCGCGTATCAGAATGAATACCTTGGTCGCGTGCTGGGCCAGGAACACCGCAGCTTGCCCGGCCGAGTTGCCGCCGCCTACCAGGACCACTTCGGCGTCGCCGCACATCTTCGCTTCGAGCGCGGACGCCCAATACGAAACGCCCCTGCCTTCGAACTCGCTCAAACGCGGCACTTCGGGCCGGCGATAACGTGCGCCGCTGGCAATGACGACCGTCCTGGATCGGAGCCGGCGCTCATCGGTCAGCTGCAACGACAGCTCGCCGTCGGGCCCGGCGTTGCTGCAGTCGAGCGCGACGGCCTGCGCCGGAATCATGATCTCGGCGCCGAATTTCTGTGCCTGGACGAAGGCTCGGCCGGCAAGCGCCTGGCCGGAGATGCCGGTCGGGAAGCCCAGGTAGTTTTCGATACGCGCGCTGGCTCCCGCCTGGCCGCCGAACGCCCGACAGTCCAACACGACGACGTGCAGGCCTTCCGAAGCCGCGTACACGGCGGTCGCGAGTCCGGCGGGACCCGCGCCTACCACGGCGACATCGAAGAGCTCGTTGTGCTCGACCGAATCGAGCATTCCGAGGGTGCGAGCAA
>DASXQW010000315.1:0-10210 GCA_036506975.1 Casimicrobiaceae bacterium
CATTCCGTCCGCCGGCGCGTCAGGTCGCGGCGAACGGCATGCGAAACCGCGTACCCGGCGGAAAGCGCAATCCGAAATCCCCGGCCAGCAAATCGAGCAGCTCGTCGTCGTCGCGCAAAGTGTGCCGGCGGATCTCGGTGCCGCGGTCGACGCTGTAATCACGGTTGACCAGCGTACGCCGTGCCTCGGGCTCGACGCGCTGGGCCGTCAGCGCCTGCACGAAGCGCGACTGCGGATGCGTCGAAACGTAGTGGTTGGCCACCTCGAAATCGATAGCGAGTTGCGGCTCGAGAGTGAAAGTGTAGAGATCGACCCAGGCAAGCTCCCGCTGCGATTGCAGTATCCATTGCCCGGCCTCCTCGGCGAGGCGGTACGTCCACGCGAATTGCCGCACGTCGGCGCTGTCTCGGAAGCGAATCGGCGCAAGCAGGCCTGCGGCGCCGAAGCCGACGTCGGCGAGCCAGGCCGCGTCGTCGACGCGGACCGAGAGTGCCATGTGCGTGCGCGGCAGGACGCGATTCGCGCCGAGGCGCACGCGCGCGGCAAGCAGGGTCACGTCGAAGCCCAGCGCGCGCAGCGCCGCCGCGAACAGCGTGTTCTGCTCGAAGCAGTAGCCGCCACGGCCGCCGGCGACGAGCTTGGCCTGCAGGCTTTCGAGATCGAGCCGGATCGACCGGCCGAGGAGGATGTCCAGGTTCTCGAACGGAATGTGCGTCGCATGCGCTAGGTGCAGCGCCTGCAGCGCGGGGAGCGTCGGCTCGAGCGCACCGCCGTAGTCGATGCGCCGCAGATAGGCGTCGAGATCGAAGGTCCCGGCGGGGGCGGACTCGTTCGTCATGCGGGAAGCTTGAGCGCTCGATCGGCGACTGCCAGGAAGACTTCGCGCAGGAACAGGCCGAGGCACACGATCAGCGCGCACATCGCCAGGATGAACAGCACCGCGACCAGCCGCGCCAGCTCGACCGTCAGCAGCGCGCCGAGGAATGCGCTGGCGACGACGAGGCACACCAGCAGTGCCGCCATCACCGCCGCGAGGATGGAGAAATAGATCAGGCGGGCGCGGCGTGCAAGCCGGTGCAGCTCGGCGTGCAGCTCCACGGTGGCATCGTCGCGCGCGTGAGCGGTCGACCTGGGGGCCGAATGAGCTATCCCGACGGACAGGCGTTCCTGCAGGACGCGGCGCCGGTCGATCACCCGGCCGAGACGGTTGTTGAGCGCGGTGATCAACGTCCCAATGGCGGTGAGCAGGAACACCGGCGCCACTGCGAGCTGGATGACGTGCGTGATATCGTTGATATGCGTTTGCATGTTCGTCCGCATTCCTGCGCCGGCCGTCCAACTGCAGCCACGTCAATCGAACGCGATGGGATCTCGTAGCCGCCGGTTCACGCGCAGCTCGAACACGTCCGGCCGCGCGTAGTGAGCGGGCCCGCCGCGATCTTGCCCCAGGGCGCGACGACGAGCGAGTCGCCGGGGTTGATCCATTCCGCGTGATCGGGGAAAAGCTCTGCCCAGTCCGGGAAGTCGGCCGGGACATCGCTCGCCTTCATGGCGAAGCCGCTGCCGACGACCCAGCAACAACCCTCGCGCGCGATATGCTGCATGGTGCCAATCCAGCCTTCGCCAGAATCGTAGGTTGGCTCGACATGTCGGCGCCGGGTCGCGGGCGCCAGACCCACACCGGATAGCCGGGAGTGAACGCTTCGGGGAAGACGATGAGCTTCGCTCCGCCCTGCGCGGCCTCCGCGACCGGCGACGGCCGTCTCGAGCGTCCGCTTCCGATCGAGCAACACCGGTGGCCTCTGGATGACGGCGAGTCGCGACATGACGTGTATCGCCGCGGCGGGGCGTGGCGACTGCGGCCCGCTCGCGTTCGAGGGGCATTGTGGAGCAGAAGCCCTGCCTTGGCCAGCGCTCGGCGCCGCGAGGACCAGCGATCGCCAGCCTCGCGCAATATGCGCCGTCCCGGCAGATGCAACCCGGCGCTCGCGCTCAGGCGCGGACGAAGCTCCTAGATCCCTACTCGGGGGCCTTGTCGCTTACGGGCTGCGGCGGCACGGTTTCAGGAACAGGCGGGGCGGCCGAGCCCAGCTTCTTCTGCCGCTTTTCTTCCTTCTTCTGTTTCTTGATGAGATCTCTCTGGCGCTTTGCAAACGCATAGTTGGGCTTCGGCAATTGACGATCCTTCGCTTAGGCGGGTTGGAAACGAAACGATAGAGTAAGCCATTTCCGGGTTCCGCGGTGCAAACGTTGCCGGTGATCAGCCGCGCCGGATGTCGTCGGCAATCCAGATCACGAAGCCGACCGCGGTCGCGGCCCAGAACAGCGCCATCAGCGTCGACTCGGTGTAGAACTCCCACATCACAGCGTTGACGCAGCACAGCATGATAACCGTCACCTTGAGGAGGCGGGTGCCCATCCCGCGATTCTACCTTGGGGGCAGCGCTACCCGGCCCGCGAGTCCGCAAGAGCCGAAACCGGAGGCACGCTGCGGTCGGGCCGCCCGCGGCGCCGCTACGCGCCGTTCCTGTGCGGGTACCTGCGGACGCTCGTGCGCCCAAAGCGCACCATGACCGCGGCCAGCGCCAAGGCGATCGCCAAGGGCGAGATGAGGAGAGTGGCGAGCCAGTTCCAGGCGCCGTCCGGGTCGCGGTACGTGAGGCAGATATAAACGACCAGCGGCGAGGCGAATGTCGCGACGCACGATGCGCGGGTCGTATCGCGAAAGAGCGCTTCGGCCACGATGCCGATGACTATCGGCAGCACGAACAGGACAACGAGCGGTTCCACGGCCAGGGATCTATGGCAGCCCAAGTCACTCCGCAGAGTCTAGGCCCGGCGTGTGTATCGGTAAATAGCCGCTCGGGTCAGGCGTCGCTGGCGCGTTGCGGCGGCCCGCCTCTGCGGATGATCTTCCGCCTCGGAGCAACTGTCCGCATTCCTCGGTCAGCGCCCTTCGAGCTCATCGGTCATGCGAGCGTTCTCGCAAGACGTTCAGGTTTACGGGAAAGTCAGGTCTGAACGGCACGGCTGCCGGCGCGGCGCTCGGCCCCGACGTAGCGTCTCCACAACGCAGCACCGACTGCGAGCAACGATCCCGATAGCGCAACGGCTGCAAACAGCGGGACGACGACCGCCCAGAACACCAGGAAATACAATGATTCGGCGAGCCATGGCTGCAAGCGCAGGGCCGCGGCGCCGATGGCGAGCACCAGGATCGCCTGGACAAACCAGCCTGCGGCAAAGTGCGCCCAGCGCAGCAGATAGCGGCTGCGGACTTCGCCCCGGATCGGCAGCGGCCCGAGGCGGGCAAAAAGAACGCGGCCGAGCCAGCTATGCGGAAAACGCGCAAGAATGCAGATACCCGCCAGAACAACCGCCCAGAACACGGCGATGTCGACGAACTGGCGCATTAGCCTGCGCGCAGACGCGCCTTCGCGTTCATCGGCGCACGCGCTCGGGGTCGTTCCCGTTCATGGCCGTGCCGGCTCCGTAAGGAGGCAGATTTTTCGCGCCCAGGAACGGCTCGAGCCCAATGTGCGATGAATCGAGGAAAGCGGCGTCCGCCTCCGAGGTAGACGGTTCAGGCACCCGCGCCGGCGGGTTCGCCGCCCGGGAGCGTCTGACTCGAACAATCACAATTGCGATGGCGGCGATCACCACCAACAGGCCGAGCAACGGGAGGAGAGTCCACAAGTCCGCAAGTTGGGTCATAAGCGCAAAAAAACGAAATGATCTAATATGTTCCATCTTGCGCAGAGCGGAGTCAATGCGCAAGCTTCAACGCGACGCCCCGGCGACCGTGAGCACGCACTGGTGCAGGAGAACCAGCGTTTTGGATCGCGGTCAGGCGATGCGCATCTCGTAAAAGGCGCTGAGCGGATCGTCCCGGTAGGCCCCGAACGGCGCGGTGCGCCGGAAGCCGAAGCGCTCGTACAGGCCGATGGCTTCGGATTGATAAATCCCCGTTTCCAATCGCAACAGGGGAATCCCCTGTTGCCGGACATGCGCGGCCAGATGGCTCAGCATCAGCCTGCCCAAACCCTGGCCGCGAAATCCGGGACGTACGTACACGCGCTTGATTTCTCCGTACTCGGCGCCAAAGAACTGAACGCCACCACAGCCGGCAGGTATGCCGCCGTGCCGCGTCACAAAGAACACGACCGCTTCGCCCAGGAGCTTCTCGACGCTGTACCCGTGGCGGCTCGCTTCGGGATACAAGGGATCGAGCTCCTGTTCGAGCTCGGCGATGAGCGCTCTCGCGTCGGCCGAGTCGGCGCGCTCCGGGACAATGAGCGGAGCTAACGCGGCCACAGCCAACCGAATATGCCCGCCGTCAGCAGCGCGTAGATCAGGCCGTCGATCGTCGCTCTGATCGTCGTTCCCCAGGCGCGACGATACCAGATCGACATCTGCCACAGCGCGACCGAGTAGCCGACGAACGCAGTGACCCCGACGAGCTGGAATACGCGACCCTGCGGTGCGCCGACGGGCAGCGCGCGGCTCGCGACGTACGCGGCGAAGAATCCGACCACGGCGGAATAGAGGAACCAGAGCACGAGACTCCTGGTCATCTGCACGGGGCCGCTGGGCATCACGGTGAGCACGAGCACCGGCCCTTTGTTCATCTTTTCGAGGAAGTCCGGTGAACGCATATCCTGCGCGCTCGACGGGCGGGGAACCATGTAGTCGCCGGGCGGTACGGCGAGCGGCCGCAGCGCATCCATGGCCTTGTCCTCGTTGGGCATCTTGAGGTAGTCGCCCTTGTGCCAGGGCGTGGCCATGTGGATGATGGAGCTCACGACGAAGACGGTGATCGCGGACAGCAGGATCGGTAGCCACAGCGCGGATGGCACTACCATGACGTTCTCCTCTCGTGGGCGAGGCTGCAATTCTGGGAGCGCCGCACGACTTCGTCAACACTCGCTGTCACTCGCATATCGGCGGATTCCGCCCCGCAGGCTCATCGGGTCTGCCGCGAATCAAGTGCCAGGCAGAACACGCGATCACCTTCTGCGACTTTGCCGTGGGGATAGCGCGCTGCATCGACTTCGCCAAAGCCAAGCCGCGCGAGGAGTTGCACGGATCGATGGTTCTCGGCCGACACGGTTGCGTAAAGCGAACGTACCGCGAGCTCGGTGTCGAGGAAATCTATCGCCGCACCACACGCCTCCGTGGCGATGCCGCGTCCCCAGAATGCGGACGCGAGCACATAGGCGAAATCCGCAGTTCGACCCGCGTGGACGGTCGCTTGTACACAGCCGACACAGCGATCGGACGAGACGATCCGAATCACCCAGTTCAACCAGAGCTGCGACCCGTCAGCGGAGGTGCCTCTCTGCAGCACTCGATAGCGCTGACGCAGCGCCGCGGCGGAAAGCGGAGGCGTTTCCGGAATGAAGCGGTAGATCTGCGGATCGCCCAGAGCATCGAACATTTCGACGGCGTGACCCTCGACGAGCGGCTCGAGCCGCAGCCTTTCTGTTTGCAAGGAACGGGCCGTAGTCGTGCCAGCGAAAAGTTAGGTGCCTAAGGGCCTGTCTCGCTTTGGGCGGTCGACAGTCGGCCTACAGTGGTTCGAGCGCTCATAAGCAAGGAACGGAGAACCCGAATAAGCCGCAGATGTTCCCACTGTTCGACCTCGGCGATGCTCTCGCCAAGATGGCCGATATTCTGATCGAGCTCCCACAAGGCGAACCTGGCATGGTCCCGAAGATCTGTCCGAAGCTTCTGTTCGTCGGATGCCGACGTGGCTGCGATCGAGAGGTCCAGCAACGTTCGCACGAACTCGACTTGGAGCCAGGTGCCCATTGATTCGTTGTATGTTCGATAGAGATTGAAGGCTTCCTCACCGGAGGCCGCCTCGGCAAGCGACAAAAGGCCTCGTTGAACCGCAGTGACGGAAATCGCGCGCTGTTGAAGCTCGCTCGCATCTTCGGCATCCCCAAAGCGCTCGACACCTTGCGCAATGGGCAAGCAGCACGCCCAAGCAAACATCGTAAGCGCTAGGCCCGGACGACATGCCCAAAGGATCGGAATTTGCCTCCGATTCCTAGCGGCAACGAGCGCCGTATCAGCCCTGCTTGGCGAAGACCAGCCGGACGCCGAGATAGACAAAGAGGCCTCCGATACAGCGATTGAACCACGCTGCGAGCTTGGTTCGCTCGATGCCGACCGTAAACCGTGCCGCAGACCAGGCGACAAGCAGATTCCAAAGCGTACCGTTAAAGTTGAAAACCGCACCGAGGAAGAGGAAGGCAAGCGGTTTGCTCGGTGCATCCGCGTCGATGAACTGAGGCAAGAACGCCAGGAAAAACAGAGCAACCTTCGGGTTCAGCACGTTCGTTAGAAAACCCTGGACGAACACCGTGCGCAACTTGGCGGGCCCGAGCGCAATCGCGCGCCTGCCGTGGGGCGAGGAACAAATCAAGGAGACTCCCACGTACACGAGGTACGCGGCGCCGATGATCTTCAACAGCGCGAATGCGGTCGCGGAAGCCGCGAGTATGGCGGATAGCCCGAGCGCAGCCGCTACGATGTGGACGACGCACCCGGCGCCGATTCCAAGCGCAGCAGCGGCACCGGCTCGCCAGCCCTGTGACGAGCTGCGTCCGATGATGTACAACATATCGGGGCCCGGCGTGATATTAAGCAGCACACCAGCGGCCACAAACAGCAGAAAGTCGTGGGTGCCGAACATGGATTGACGAACGAAGCCAGCCGCCCGTTTAGCGTCGCTTGAATTTGGGCACTGCCACGTTAACCCGTTCGAGATCGGCGTTGACTTGATCGCGTCCCCGTTCGTACACGATCTCGCGCCCCATTGCATTGCCCACATAGGCCGCGCCGGTGCGAGTGGGCGTTAGCCGGCACCTCACGCTGTGGACGCCTTCACCGAGGACGATCTCGATCATGTCGACGCGTTTGTTCAGCACTACCACGTCCAGGGTCTGTCCCGTTGTGGTCACGCGTACGGTAATTTTCTCGTCATTCATACGCTCGTTGACTCCCTTCGCGAGGCAGGATTGAGTCCAAGGTTAGGGAGCGTCACTGTCCCGGTCAACGGACAGGGTGGAGTGCTCCATCAACCAATAGACCAGAAGCGTCCAGATACCGCCGACAAGCGTAAAGAGCACCCACCAATTCGGTCCGATGTTCAGCGCGGCGCGCTTGCGGCGAATAGCGGATTGGTACACGAAGTATGCGGCGGCGATAATTGCAATTGCCCGAATGACCCAAAACAAGGTGTTCCAGACGGTGCCAAAACCGGTACCGAAAAATGGCGGTTGGTCCATGGTGTGGGTGCTCTCTAACGGAGAAACTAGCCGGTGCCGAGCGAAACTACCTGGCGCGAGTGTGCTGACTCGCCCATACGAGCCAGCGCCCATTTCGATTGATGTAGGTATCGATAAAGCTGAGGCGGACATCAAATGGTTGGCCTTGGTCGTCACGTCCCGTAAGATGATTCACGCCTGTGACGATCCCTGCATTTCCTTCGACCCTCACCCGAAGGTCAGATAGTTCAAGCGTCAGATAGGCGGTCGTGTCCGCCCTTAATGCTGCAACATCCTGGGATTTTGTGCGCAGCGCTCCGCTGCCGCTGCTGATATCTGTCATGTCATCAGCGAGATGCTCTTCTAACCAAGCGACATTCTTTGTTCTAAGCGCTTCGTTCCATTCGCGTTCGAATTGAAGCAGCGCCGATTTTTGATCCTCGCCGGCAGAGGTAGCGGCAGTACTTGCGGTCATGGTAAGCCCGGATGTGAGAAGTAGCAAAATTGTTGCAATCGGCACGAATCTCATCGCTTCGCCCTTCGGTGGTTCTACTCTACGTTCCGACAAGTTGGGACCGCATGACCCGATCCGTGTCGGCGGACCTTCCGGTAAGCCCAGTGCCACGGCTCGTGGCGGTAGCCGTACGCATTGTCTCGCGGGAATGACATGAAGAAGCTGTACAGTGCTGCGTTTTCGGTGAGCCAGGCAAAGGCCTGAGACTGCTCGAATACTTCCTCCAGTGAGTCACAACCCAATGTGCCGATATCGACGGCGCAGCCCGTGTGATGCTCGCTGTATCCCGGCGGCGCGCTGACGCTCAAGATTTCCTCGACGGTTTGCCCCGCTTCGATTTTACGCCGGATGATATCGACTTGCCGGTCGAAGCTTCGAAATGCGGAGACGATCTGCAACCCGGCGCCATCAGCGTGGGCCGCTGCCTTCATTTTCCCCCAGGCATCCGCTGCGGCAGGCGACAATCGGTGTTCGTGGCCGAGGATGTCGATTTCGGCGACGACCAATTCTTCAGCCTCGAGGCAAAGCGGCAGGCCACGTTTGCGGATGAACTCGAGCGGAATTCCAAGTTCCGCAAGCGCCGCGTTAACCCGCTCTTGATAGTCCAAAGCGTCTGGCAAATGCGTGCCCTCGAGAGGCTTGACGGATGAAGCTAGACGGCGCCGCGCCGCCGGCGAATCGTCCGCGCTGAGAGAGCGTTAGGCGGCCGCATGCTTTGAGCTGGTTAGCAGGTAGGATGGATGCTCCAGTCCCGTGGGCGCATAGAATTCGTCGTGTGTATGAATAAAGCCTAGCTTCATGAGGAGCCTTTGCGATGCGACGTTCTCCGGATTGTGACCGGCGAAGATTGCCTGGACTCCGAGGACCGCGAAAGCATGCTCGATTACCCGGGACGCCGCTTCGAACGCGTAGCTCTGCCTCCAATGACGGGACACCACGTGGACGCCGAGTTCGGGAATCTCTGGCTGACTCTCGCGCAGTCTGAGACCGCAGCAACCGACATGTTCGTCCGTAGCGAGAAGGAAGATCGGCCAATACTGAATGCGGTGGGCATGCTGAGCCTCGATTTCGAGCTCAAGGCGAATCTGCACCTCGCGCAGCGTATAGCCGCGAGCCGAGATATACCGCGTGACGGTGGGATCGCCCCAAAGATTGATGGCGAGCGGGAGATCGGTGTCACGCCAGCAGCGGAAACCGAGCCGCGGGGACCGCAGAAAGTAGTCGCACATAGGGCGACTGCCCGACTACCGTTTGACATGAGCGGCAGACACTAGCTTGCCGGTGTCTGTCTGCTCGAAGCGAATGCCGGGCGTCATGTGGTCCAAAGGTCGATGCAGCTATGAGCGCACCGCGAACCACGTGCCATAGAACCCCAGCACGATAGCGCCGGCAAGCGTGAAGCGAGCCGCGTTTGCATTGCCACCGAACAAGCCAACAAAATGCTTGAAGAAGACCTCCAGCAAAACCAACAGGGGCGCCAACACGAATCCAGTCCAAATGAATTTGTCGCTCGGCAATTTCGACGCTGCCATTCCGCCTGCGATAGCACCTAAGGCAGCCGCCACCGCAGCGGCTGCGGCACTACGCAAGCTGATGGATGCGTCGGTACGCGGTTCTCGGCGTTTTGGCTGTTGGTTATCCACCGCATGCCTGCTTAGGGCCGATCGGAGTGTCGCGAACACCCCAGACGCGCTCGTGGTCGATGACCCTGTCCCCGAGTACGATGCGATTCACGATCTCCGCCCGCAGCCTAGGCAAATTGAATCCGTCGACCGCGGACATGGCGTTCTTCACAGTGAGCTCTAATGATACAAGTTAACCGGCCCTCTGGTTCGGCCGTGGGTCAGAGGTCGCGGTCCCGCGTTGCCTCAGGCATGGTTACCGCCCAGCAGCCGAAATTCGTCATGGCCGCTGTCAAACGCTTACGATAACTCGAACCGATTCCGGAACGGAGTGGGCTGTCGAGGCCATGACACGGTCGCCGATGCGCTGGAACTGCAGGTTCACGATTTCATCGCCCACTCGCAGCCCGCGGACCGGCGGTCCGCTGCGCCGAATCATCACCAGCGCGAGGAGGGTATCAGCATTGTCATTTTTCCGGCGGCCATTCCAGGTAAGAAGGAATCAGGCCACTATCGACGAGCCACGGAACGTCATGCGACCGCCAAATGTGACGCTGCGGGCGAAGTCCCGGATCTTCGTCGAGCGTCGCTGCACGCAGAAGGACGTTTGGCGACTCATCGCGGGATGCAACGACGTGACAGCCACAGACCGAGCAAAAGAATCGTCGCTTGCCAGGCGACGATTCATAGGCGGTCAGCTTGTCCTCGCCGGTCAGCCACCGGAAATTCTCGCGCGCCACCCGCCCTGTTGTGGCAAATGCTGCGGAGTGCGTCTTTCGACACGTTATGCAATGACAATG
>DASXQW010000316.1:0-7367 GCA_036506975.1 Casimicrobiaceae bacterium
ACGTATACGCCGCCATCGGAAGGAAACCGCGTCGTGTCGCGCTGCGCAATCGAGAACGCCTGCTCGCGTCGCTCGCTGCTGAGCGCTCGGCGGACGCGCTGTCGCGCTTGTACGACGAAGGCCGCCGCCTGACCGACAGCCAGGCATGCGCACTGGCGTTCGCGCCTTCGCCCAGCGCCTGACGAGAATGTTCGCTGCAGCTTCCTTCGGCACTTGCTATTGGGCTGCGCACATCGACACTCGATCAGGTCCGTACCCTTCGGCGACATAACCCTTCGCGAGCATCTGGCTGCGTATCGCCAGGCTCGTCGTATAGCGATGATTGGTGTCGGCGCGATTGTTCCAGAGCCGGTAAACGGGCACGGTTCCCGCCGGGCAGACGCCCGTGTTGAGGTCGGGCAAGGCGATGTAGAAGGCGTTTTGCGTCTCGTAGATAAACACCGGAAATTTCACTTGCACGGCCGCGCATTCCTCGGGCGACGCCGAGAAGTAGTGCGAATCACCGTAGGCTGCGGGGATGTAGAAACGGCAGGCTCGGCTCGTGATTCCGGTTGCCTGCGGATACGCGCCGAAACTCTGTCCGGTCCGGGCCCAGCCTCCTGGGGGAGCGGCATCGAGGGCAGCGATCTCCACCGGATTCGCGCTGATGAAATAGTGATCGCGCGCAGGCCAGTAGTACTCGATGACCTGAACCGCCGCCACGTTATTCGCCAGGGCCGATAACACGGCTCCGGCGTTGAGCATCCCCGCACCGCAAGTGTAGGTGGTGCAATAGCACTGCAACTGGTCGACGGGATTGCCGAAGCTGTCGTACTGCGGCACCGTGCACTGGGGCACCGGCGTGCCGTCGCCGTTGTCGCCGCCGGCGGTCGGGAACGGTCGTGCGGTGGCTTGCAGCACCTGCCTCACCTGCTGCGGCGTCAGCGCAGGCTGCACTGAAAGGATCAGCGCGGCCGTGCCGGACACTATCGGCGCCGCGAAGCTCGTGCCGAGCGAAGGCTTGAAGCTGTCGGTGTAGATCGGGCCGACCGGGGTAGTGGTGCCCGCGTCAGAGGTCGTCAAAATCGGGTACAGGCAAGGGGAGCCAGCGGTAATGTTGACGCAGTTGCCGCCGGGCGCGCTGATGGCTACGTCGAGCCCGAGATCGGAGAAACCGACCTTGGTGCCGACATGGCGCAGCGCGGCGACGGCAATGACGCCGCTGCAATTGGCCGGCGTGGTCAGTGCGTGCCCCGCAGTATTGCCGGCGGAAACGACGATCACCGTGCCAACCGCCGTGATCTCGCTGATCGCGTCCGCATAGGCGGCAGGGCACGCCCCGGATCCGCCCAGGCTCATGTTGATCACTCGCGCGAGGTACGGGTTGGCGGGCACGCCGGGCACCGGCAGGCCGGCCGCCCAGCGCATACCCGCGATGATGTCGGAATCGTAGCCGCCGCACTTGCCCAGCGCGCGCACCGGCAGCACGCGCAGGTTGGGACCGACGCTTGCCATGCCGATCCCGTTATTCGTGATCGCGGCGATGATGCCGGAGACCTGCGTGCCATGCCACGAACTATCCTCGGCCGAGTACTTGCCGGTACTCGGGTCCAGCGCCGTGCACCCATAAAAAGGTCCGAAGCGATTGTTGGCCTCGCCAGCGCTCACCCAGTCGCCGGGATCGGACGCGTCGGCATCGCGGCCATCGCCGTCGTTGGCCACGAAGACATTGCTGATCATGGTGTAACCCGGCAGCAGCTTGCCGCCGTCAGCGACCGCGAGCAGATCCGGGTGCTCGAAACGCACTCCGGTGTCTACCACGGCGACGACCACGCCCGGACTGCCGAGGGTGACGCTCCAGGCAGTCTCGATGTCGATCGACGAGGCCACGGCACCGCTCGGCGCCCGCAGGTACCACTGGCCCACGGCAGGGCCGTTGCCGGGCACACCGGCGGCGTACAGCGGATCGTTGGGCGCCGTGAAGTGGCGCCGCCGCTCGTCAGGCACGGCATACTCCACATCACTTTCGCGCGCCAGGCGCTGCGCCAGCTCGGTCGACGTGATGCCGTCGGCGAAGATAACCTGCGTGCGCGCGGATACCGCCGCTCCGTCGTTCATCGCCAGACCCAGCCGCTGGCCGAGCGCCTTGGCGTGAATGGGCTTCTGCGCGGTGTCCAACAGCGCCTTGGGCAACAAGGGCGAGTCGGGCTTGAGCTTGACGATCACTCGCGCCGTGGCGCTCGCGAGAGGGAGCGCATTGTTCTGTGCCTGAACTTGCAGCGCGACCACGGCGAGTAGCGGCGCGCCAAGCATAGCGAGACTGATCCGAATCTTGCTCATCGGTAGCATCTTTGCTGAGAAGTGGCGCAAGTCTACGCCAAGGCTGGCGACTGGGGATTCTTGACCCTCTGAATGCAAGGGCGTACGTTCACGCTGTCTATTTTCGACATTCCACTCGCGTGGGCCAAGAGAGCTGAAAGTGCACGTCCTCGTATCCGCTCTGGCGTCGATCCTGTTGCTTGCCGGCACGCCCGCACAGTCGCAGGGGTTCAGTCGAGAACGGGCCGTGCAGTCTTTATCCCACGCCGACGCGCAGACGCGCCGCGACGCCGCCAGCCGGCTGGGTGAAGTCGGCTCGATGGCCGACGTGGCGCCGCTCGTAAAAGCACTGCGCGATCCCGACGAGGACACGCGCAATCAGGCCGAGCAGGCGCTATGGCGTATCTGGGCACGCTCCGGCGATCCGGAAGTGGACAGGCTCTACCAGACGGGCATCGAGCAAATGAATGCCGGCGACCTGCAACGGAGTATCGCCACCTTTACCCGCATCATCGACCTCAAGCCCGATTTCGCCGAAGGCTGGAACAAGCGCGCTACCCTGTATTTTCTTGCCGGCGAGGTGCGCAAATCACTCGGCGACTGCGACGAGGTCATGAAGCGCAACCCGTACCACTTTGGCGCACTCTCCGGCTATGCCCTGATCTACATTCGACTCGAGTATTACGACCGCGCGCTCGAGTATTCGCGCCGCGCGCTGGAGGTCAATCCCAACATGGATGGCGTCAGGCGCAACGTCGACCTGCTCGAGCGCCTGCTGGAGCAGCGGCGCGCGCGCATGATCTAGCTCGAGCTTCTATGCCCGCAAGCAGTCGCACACGCAATAAAACCCCGCCGCTTGGCAAGGCTAAGCTGCTCGTCAGGGTCGGCTTCGCATGCCGGCAAAATAGCCGACATTCTGGCAGCCGTTGCTGGTGCTGTTAAGCGAATACGACGCCGCCAGCGCATTCACTTGGACGTTGAGGGCCGAGACACTGGCGGTGCCCGAGTCGCCAGAGTCATCGGAATAGGTGCCGAGAACCGCGCCAAACTGTCCACTTTGGCTGAGCGTCCCGGCGATGCCAGCAAGCGTCACGCCGAGGGCCGAAATCCCGATCCTGAGAGTCTGTCCGTCATGTACCACTGAGATGGTGGTGAGAGGGATCTCTCCCGACCCGTTGTCAGCAGGGTTGGCGCAGCCGGTAAGGGTAAAGTGGATGGCGCCCAAGTACGTCCCACTGTAGTCATCGAACACGAGGGTTTGGCGAACAACGTTTTTCGTAACCGCGACGCCGTCCACGACGTAGCTGAGAGCGCCCGTATCGACCGTCTGCGCCACCCAGGTCATCGTTCCAACCTTGGTCGCCACGACATTTGCCGGGTTGAACGGAACGGTCCCGAAATAGGGCCCCGTCGTCGCGTAGAGATCGCCGGTCCACGTAAAATTGCCGGCGAATTGCATGGTTGCGACGTACCACGTCGGCGTGTTCGATGGGCCATAGACGAACAGGGTCCCGAAGATAACCGAGCCGCGTTGCACAAGCTGAATCCCCCATCCCGATTCAGCCGGTATGAAGTAAAGGTCGCTCTGGTCGATGCTGAACGACGTGGGATAAGCGGGTGATGCAAAAAAAGATGCAGCGGTGAGCAGGACACAGGCCGCGCGACGAAGCGCCATCATGGCTTTCCTCTCAATATGGACGGCCGCTCTCCGGGGCCGTCGTCCGGCTGGATAACTCTGAGGGATAGATTACGCCGGAACGCGCCGAGTGTGCCGAGAAACCGTGCACCAATGTTGCGGTGCGCTAGTCGCAACGTCGACCTGCTCGAGCGCCTGCTGGAGCAGCGGCGCGGGCGAATGATCTAGGTGGCCGATGGACCTGACCACGCGGAGTGCATTTCGGCGAGGAGTGCCGCCGAGCGGCCTTCGTAACGCGGCGAAAAGTGGAACGGCATGACCGCCGCGGCTCCGGTGCGGCGTGCAATCAGACCGGCCTGCTGCGCCGTCAGATGATTCTTGCGCGCCGCATGATCCCGATCCTCGTCCAGGAACACGCTTTCGATGAAAAGCAGGTCCACGCCGGCCAGAAGCTGCGCCAGCGTCTCTACGTTCGCCTCGGTGTAGCGGAGATCGGTAACGTAGCCGATACGCTGGCCGGGAACGATGTCGAGAACCAGTGGGCGCAGTTCGCTCACCTGCCGGGTGACGACGTGCTCGCCGTCTCGATCGCGCCATTGCACCCGAATCGGCGTTTCGCCCGGCGCACCGGTCAGAACCGCATGTTTCAGTTCGCGCAGCCACGAGCCCGTCGCCAGTCCGAGCGCTGCGACGCGATCCTTCCCGACTTTGAAGCGTGCTTTCTCCTCGATGGCATACGCGAGACAAGGAATATCGTGATCGACAAAGCGCCCGCGGACGCGAAAGGTCGCTTCTTCGTGCAGCACGTCGTCGGGCAGCTCGAATGATCCGCAAGATTCGCGTGCGAATCGTGCCCGGCTCGAAAAACGGGCACGCTGCCCGCGGCCGTCCATGCCGATTTCGCGAACGTCGATCACCAGTTCGACTTCGTAGCGATGTACGACGTTCCAGGTATACGCCTTCAGCTTGTGTTCGACCTGCGCGACGAAATCGGGTCCGCCAAACAGCACCAAGCCGGCCTTGCGCCCCAGCACGACGCGCAAGAGGTGATCGAAACCGGCGAAGTGATCCATGTGGGTGTGCGTGACAAAGACGTGCGACAGGCGCATGAGCTTCCGCGGCGGCAGCACTGCGATGTCGCCGAGATCGAAAAGCAGCGCCCGCCGTTCGTCGCGAAAGTCGACATAGAGTCCCGGATCGCCGAACGTGTCGTTGACCAGACGAGGCTCGAAGAGGTGGCGCATAGGCTGTCAGTGCGATGTGGGGCTTAACCCACGGAGGGCGCATTGCGGCAGAGTATCACCGCTTGGCAAGGGCTGGCCCGACGGTTTATGTCGGCAACCGTTTGCAACCCCGCCGATGCAAGTTGTCCAATGCGATGAAGACCGTGGCCTGATGCAGACCAAGAAGGAGGTACCATGAGCGAGAGTCGCTTGCTGACACCGCGCGAGGCCGAGGCAGTGATCGAGGCGCGCATCGAGCGGTTCGGTCTGGGCGCGTTGCCCCGCGTCAACGTCACCGAACTCGGCGATGGGATGTGGCGGGTGCGCTGGGAGGATCTCGAGCGCACCGTCGCACCCATGACACAGGATGCCTGGTGCGCGTGGCTTGAGGAGAACGTGGGGTCGCTGGATGCCGGCGATCTGGAGACCACCGAAAGCTGAAGAGCGCGGCTCGCGGACGCCGGAATACGCGCGAGAGCGGGCAAGCGGCTTCGGCCCGCTTGGCTACGCAGTACCGAGGTAGACCGCGCGCACGCGCGGATCGGCGCGAATCGCGTCCGGCGGCCCCTCCGCGATGATCCGCCCGCGATCGAGCACGATGACGCGATCGGCGTGGCCGAACACGACATCCATGTCGTGCTCGGTGAAAAGCATGGCGATGGAATCGCGTCGGGCGAGGTCCCCGGCGAGCTTCATGAGGCTATGGCGGGTGCGGGTCGGCATGCCTGCGGTCGGCTCGTCCATCAGCAGGAGCTTCGGCGCATTGGCGAGTGCGAGCGCGAGCTCGATGCGTTTGGCGTCGCCGTAGGCAAGTGTCGCGCAGCCCTGATCGGCAAGCGCGGCCATGCCGACCCGACCGAGGAGCGCATCGGCCTCGTCGACGTGGAGATCGGTCGCGCGGGCGGCGACGCTGCGCTGCTCACCCGCATGCGCAATCAGCGCCATCTGCACGTTCTCGCGCACGGTCATCGACGCAAATGTCGCAGCGATCTGGAACGTGCGTCCGACGCCGGCGCGGGCGATCGTCCGCGGCGGCAAGCCGTCGATGCGCTGTCCAAGCAGCGTCACGCTGCCGGCATCCGGCGCGAGCTGGCCGTTGACGAGGTTGAAACAGGTGGTCTTGCCGGCGCCGTTGGGTCCGATCATCGCCACGATTTCGCCGACGGTCACGGCAAACGAGACATCGCGCACGGCTTCGACACCGCCGAATGACTTGGCGAGGCGATCCACGGTGAGCACAACCGCGGGCGATTGCGCGTTGTCGGACCCGTTCATCGTCTGATCCGTACGAGCAGCCATTGCGCGGCGCCACCGATGCCCATGGGAAAGACGAGCACCAGCAGCAGAATCGCCACGCCGAGCCCTGCGCGCCAGTACTCGGTCGCGCGCGAGAGCGAGTCCTGCAGCCCGATGAACGCCGCCGCGCCCAGCAGCGGGCCGGCGAGCGCATTGAGTCCGCCGAGGAGGACCATGACCAGCGCATCGACCGAACGCGGAATGGCCAGAGTTTCGGGCGAGATGCTGCCTTTGGAGAATGCGTACAGGCCGCCCGCCAGGCCGGCAAACGCGCCGGCAAGTGCGAACGCCGCCCATTGCGTTGCGCGGACGTCGATCCCGCTCGCCTCGGCGCGGAGCACCGAATCGCGGCCGGCGCGCAGCGCGTAGCCGAACGGCGTGTGTGCGATCCACGCGATCGCCATCAGCGCGGCCGCGATGACGGCGAGCGTGAAGTGGAAATAGGCTTGCTTGCCGCCGAGCCACGCCGGCGGCCACACGCCGATCAATCCGTTCGAGCCGCCGGTGACGCTGTCCCACTGGTACGCGATCGACCAGACGATCTGCGCGAAAGCAAGCGTCAGCATCGCGAGATAGACGCCGGAGAGCCTGACGCAGAACCAACCAAACACGAGCGCCCCGACCAGCGCCGCGGCAGGCGCGAGGACGAGGGCGGCTTCCATCGCGACGCCATGCCGGACCGCCAGCGCGGCGGCGTACGCGCCCAGCCCGAAGTAAGCGGCGTGCCCGAACGAGGCCAGGCCGCCGACGCCCAGCATGAATTGCAGGCTGGCCGCGAACAACGTGAATACCAGCACGTCGGTTGCGAGCACGAGATCGTATTCGTCGCCGATCGCCGGCAGCAGCGCGGCGATCGCGATTGTCGCGAGCGCGGCGATCAGGCTGCGGCGACCGGGCGGCCGCACCAGCGCGCG
>DASXQW010000317.1:0-5238 GCA_036506975.1 Casimicrobiaceae bacterium
CGCGGCGTATCGCAAGCGCGTCGTCGAGGCTGGAGGCAAGATCCACGTCGAGGAGCAGGAAGTGCCCGGCATGGGTGCGTTTTCGCTCTTCACCGATCCCGAGGGGCGCATGATGGGACTGTGGAAGACTGCCAAGGAGTAACGAGGAGATATCATGAGCGCCAACAGCGCTCCCGGCTTCAAGAAGCACCCGGAACATCGCGTCGAAGCGAAGCCCGTGGGCGTTCGCGTGCGGGTCACGTTCAACGGCGAGGTCATTGCCGATAGCCGGGACGCGATCCGCTTGGACGAGAGCAAATACGCCCCCGTCTACTACCTGCCGCGCAAAGACGTGAAGATGGAGCGGCTGACGCGTACGACGCATTCGACGCATTGCCCCTTCAAGGGCAACGCCTCGTACTACACGCTTTCGTCCGACGGCCGGACCGTGGCAAACGCAGTCTGGAGCTACGAGCAGCCGTACGACGAAGTGAGCGTGATCAAGGAGCGACTCGCCTTCTACCCCGATAAGGTCGATTCGATCTCCGTCGCGCAAGAGTAAAGCGGGCCGCCGCGACGAACGATCGCGCCTTGCCTACGAAGACGCGAAGCCCATCAGCGTTCGCGCGTACGCCGGCGCTGTCGGCTCGTGCATGAAATACACGTAGGTTTCGCGCCAAGACGTGCCTTCGAGCCTGCGCGCCCACTGCTGCAGATCGTTATCCGAGTATGTTTCGAGTCGAAGCCGGACATAGCCCCAGGGAGCGGTCTCTACCAGGGGCGGCGGCGCGTTGTCTTCGCGCTCGGAAAGGCATAGCGCCGCCCCAGCCGCCTTCAGCGTGTCGTAAACATCGTCGGCAAACCAGCTGTCGTTGCGAAATTCGAATGCGGCGCCGTGTCCTTCGGGGAGCAGGTGGAGAAACTCCGAGAGGCGCGGCAGATCCTTCTTCAGGAACGGCGGCAGCTGGAACAAAACCGGACCGCGCTTCGCGCCGAGTGCCGCGAGGTTCCGGTAGAGAAATTCGACCGAATCGGCGGCCGTCTCCGCTTTGAGCCGCGCCATATGCGTGATCCTGCGCGACGCCTTGATCGCGAACCGGAAGCGCTCCGGCGTCGCGCTGGCCCAGGTCTCGAGCACGGCCACTTTGGGCATTTGGTAGAACGTGTTGTTGATCTCGACCGTCGGCAAACGCTCGGCGTAAAACGCCAGCATCTCCTCTGCCTTGATCTTGTCCGGATAGAAGGTTCCCTTCCATTCCTTGAAGGAATAGCCGCTTGCACCTGCCAATAGCTTCGAATCTGTCACGTGCCCGTTCCTCTCTTTGTCCCTATGGGATCGTCGTCGCCCCGCCCGTCGTTCGTCGCCACGGCGAAGGCCGGGGCCCAAGTTCGGTGTTGCGATGACGTATATCAGCTTGGATCCCGACCTGCGCCGGGATGACGTGAGTATTGGTGCGCTCTGCGCCACTCGGTTGCGCAAACTTCACTAGAATCCCGCAATGGCGAAAAGCGACCTGACCGAATATTCCGCCAAGCGCACCTTCGCCGCCACGCCCGAGCCGGCGCCGGCAGTGCCCGCGACCGGGAGCGGGCCACTCTTGTTCGTCGTCCAGCAGCATTCGGCCCGGCGGATGCACTACGACTTCCGGCTCGAATGCGACGGTGTGCTCAAGTCCTGGGCAGTGCCGAAAGGCCCGGCGCTCGATCCTAACGAAAAGCGTCTTGCCGTGCAGACCGAGGATCATCCCTACGACTATGCCTCGTTCGAAGGCGTGATTCCACCGGGGCAATACGGCGCGGGCGAAGTGATCGTCTGGGACTGCGGCGTCTATTCGCCCGACGAAGGCGGCACGACCTGGTTCCACGACCGCCGGCAGGCGGAGCGCGAGGTCAGGGAAGGCCTTGAGAAAGGCAAGCTCGGTTTCCTGCTGCGCGGCGAGAAGCTGAAGGGATCCTTCGCCTTGGTGCGCACCAAGGAAGCGAAGCAGTGGCTGCTGATCAAGCACAAGGACCGATTCGCGGCACCCACCGACGTCACTGCGCAGAACCGCTCGGTCCTCTCCGGCGTGGCAGTCGAAGACCTCAAGGTCGTGCCCGCGCACCAGATTCCGGCCTCGCGGCTCGTGCCTTCGGGGGAGCTCGAAGCGATGCCCGCGAAGCTCGAGCCGATGCATGCCGAATCGGGCGACGCGCCGTTCAATCGCGCGGACTGGATGTGGGAGCCCAAGCTCGACGGCTACCGGGTGCTCGCCTTCATCGAAGGGCAAGGCGTGAAGCTGCGCTCGCGGCGAGGGCTCGAACTGTCCGGCACGTTTCCCGGTCTGTGTGCGGAGCTCGGCAAGCAAGCGGCAGGCGGCATCGTTCTCGATGGAGAGATCGTGGCATTCGACGCGGCCGGCAAGCCATCGTTCGCTGCGCTTCAGGAACGCGCCCAGTTGAAGGCGGAGCGCGACATTGCTGAGGCCGATCGGATTGCGCCCGTGGCCTTCGTCGCCTTCGATCTGCTGCATTTCGCCGGGATCAATCTGCGCAAGGCACCTTACCGCGATCGGCGGCGCTATCTCGCCCAGTGCCTCCTGCCATCGCCGCTCGTGCAGCTCGTACACGCGGCGGAAGATGGAATCGCACTGCACGCTGCGGCGCTCGCCAGTGGCTTCGAGGGCGTGGTTGGCAAACGCAGGGACAGCCGCTACGAGGCCGGCCGGCGCTCGGCGTCGTGGCTGAAAGTAAAACCCACGCGCAGCGTCGATTTCGTCATCGGCGGCTACACGCAAGGGAAAGGGTCACGCACGCCGCTGGGCGCGATTCTTGTCGGTTACTGGGACAAGGGAAAGCTGCGCTACGCTTCGCACGTAGGTTCCGGCTTTGACGAGACCACGCTCCAACAGGTGAAGGCGACGCTGGATCCGCTGCAAAGAAGTACCTGCCCCTTCGTGGAGAAGCCGGAGCTCAATGCACCGACGACATGGGTCGAGCCCGATGTCGTCGCCGAAGTGTGTTTTCAGAATTGGACCGACGACGATCATTTGCGCGCGCCGGTTTTCCTGCGGCTGCGCGATGACATCGATCCGAAGGCGGTGCGCCGCTCCGAAAGCAGCCGGGCGCCGCAAGCGACCTCGTTTGCCAACTTAGTTGCCAACACAGCCGCCGGCGGCCCGGTCGACGAAGTCGTGGCGCAGCTGGAAACAACGAAGACCGCGTTCACGATCGCGGTGGGGGCGCACCGGATCCGCCTGACGAACCTCGATCGCGTCTACTGGCCCGCGGATCCCGCGCTCAAGCAGCCAGCGCTTACCAAGCGCGACCTGCTGCGCTACTTCGCGCTGGTCTCGCCTTTCATCCTGCCGCATCTTGCCGATCGCCCCCTCACCATGATCCGCATGCCCGACGGGATCCGCGGGCAGCGTTTCTTCCAGAAGCACTGGGAGCAGGAGCGCCCCGGTTTCGTCGAGACCATCACCGTGTTCTCTGGCCACAAGGACGAGAGCCACGAGTACCTCCTGTGCAACAACCTTCCGACGCTGCTGTGGCTCGCGCAGTCGGGGACGCTGGAGTTCCACGTCTGGCATTCGCGCGCAAAGCCCGGACCCGACGCGCGCTCGAAGAGCACCGACTATGCCGCGTCGCTCGAGTCGCTGGAGGGCTCGGTACTCAACTATCCCGACTACGTGCTGTTCGATATCGATCCCTACATCTATTCCGGGAAGGAAGCGCCCGGCGCGGAACCCGAGCTCAACACGGTCGCCTTCGAGAAGGGCAAGGAGGTGGCATTTTGGCTCCGCGAGCTCCTGCAGAGCATGTCGCTCGAGCCCATCGTCAAGACCTCGGGCAAGACCGGTTTGCACGTGTTCGTCCCGATCAAGCGAACCATCGATTTCGACGCCGCGCGCCATGTGTCCGAGCTGGTCGGCCGGCATTTGCTGCGGCTGCACCCGAAGGACATCACCTTGGAGTGGAGCGTGCCGAAGCGGATAGGCAAGATCTTCATGGACTACAACATGAACGTTCGCGGCAAGACGCTGAACGTCGCCTATTCGCCGCGAGGCGAGCCTGGGGCTCCGGCGTCGATGCCGCTTACGTGGGAAGAACTCGCAGGCGCGCACCCGCTGGACTTCAGGATCACGAACGTGCCGCGGCGCCTGGCAGAAACCGGTGATCGCTGGCGCGACGCCCTGAACCAAAAGCAGAGCCTCGAGAGAGCGCTTAGCCGGGCGAACCGATGATGTAGCCTGAAAGGAGCGTGCTAACGTCCAAGTTGAGCGGCCCGCCGCCACCGACGCTCGGAAGAAGAAGCTGCGAACCGGCGGGTCCGCTCGAACGCCGGGTTGGGCCTCATTCCTTCAGTACGCACGCGACCGGATACGCCCGCACAGCTATATCATCAACACTAATCGTCGTTGCATTTGCTCGTTGAATCTAGGCCACATTGTTAACCATCGTCGTCTGGCAGTAGCCAAATGTGGTTCTCAAGTCGCTCGATCGCGGTGCGTTTCACGCTGCTTAAGGGCGGCCGGCTCGCGTGCGAGTGCCAGACGGTCGGGGTCGAAGCGGTTCGAGGGTCAGCTCGCCATCCCGGCGCACCTCGCTCCGCAGCCACGCGACGAAGGCCTGGACGGCATCGGTTCCGGCAACCTCGTGCCTTAGGACGATGAAGAAGGTGCTCAAGTTCGCTGCCATGTCGAGGCCGAAAGGAGCGCACAGGACCCCATCGCGGAGGTGGTGCGTAAGGTGCGGCCGCGCGCCCATTGCGACGCCGTTGCCTCCGATTGCCGCCGGGATCAGTTGGTCGTAATGCGAAAAAACCCGCAGCGTGCTCGCCGGCTCGATTGCGGGGATCTTCATTGCATCGAACCAGAAGTCCCATTCCGACCAGGGCCGCCCATCGCGGATAGTCTCGTAATCCAGTCGCACGTGGTGCGCGAGATCGGCGGGATTCCGAAGTGGGTGCGCTCCATCCCGCGCGAGCGCAGGTGAGCATACCGGGAAAATGTCGCAGTCGAGCAGCCGCTCGCCGTTTGGCATGTCGGCCCCACGAGGCACAGCCCGTATCGCGATGTCTATCTGCTCACGCTCGAGATCGGGTTTGTCGTTGCTCGCGGCGACGCGCACATCAATCCCGACTTTCCAGACTCGGCAACCTGATCTACAGCCGCGTCGAGCATCGTGAGCGCCTCATCGGTCGCGCGGTATAGCTCTTCGCCGGCGCGGGTAAGCTGCAGCGCGCGGTGGACGCGGCGGAAGAGCGGCTTGCCGATCTGC
>DASXQW010000318.1:0-2036 GCA_036506975.1 Casimicrobiaceae bacterium
GCAGCGGGGTGGCGAGGCATTATAGATGGCGCCTCATGCAGACCGGCTCAACCGGACCGACGCGGTCGATGCGGTAGAATTCCACAGGCACGCCCCGGTAGCTCAGTGGATAGAGCAGCCCCCTCCTAAGGGGCAGGTCGCACGTTCGATTCGTGTTCGGGGCGCCATTCGCTGTGCCGCTGTCATCGACAGCTCGAGCGCTTGCTATTCACGCCATTAAGAAACGGCGCCAATCATCGGAAACCGCCGAGCACGTGGTCGCGGATCGCGGGCGACAGACAGCGCAGGAGCGTTTCGGGCGGCATCCTCGGTCGTGCGATCAGCGGCAACTTCTCGGTGACTCCCGGAGGCTCTCGCTGCAGGAGGACGCCTGGCACTTTGGGCTCGCCCAGGCACGAGCTCGGCAATAGCGCTGCCGTCTCGGGGCTTAAAAGGATCTCGCCAGCGTCGGCCTCGCGCTCCATCACGACGGCGCGGCTCCACGCAGGACCCGCGGGCAGGAGTTCGACGCGGGACGTTCCAACCGCGAAAAAATGGAAGCGTCCCGTATGCACGCTTTGCGACATCCGCAGCGTCACGCTCGCGCCGGGTACTTCAATCCGGCCGACGTCATCTAGCGCCTCGCGCATCAGCACCGTCGCACGACACGCACGTGCGGCGTGACGCTCACGCTCGAACCACAGAAGCAGCGAATCGCCGCCGAACTTCAATAAGCTGCCGCCATTCTCATAGGCGACGAGCAGGATTGCTTCGAAACTGCGCCCGATCAACTCGGTGATCTGCTCGGCACCCTCCCGGCCCTTGCGCGCGAGCTGTTCGGAGAGCTTCGTGAAGCCGGAGATATCGACGAGGACCGCGGTGCCGTCGCCCGTCCAGCATCGGCCGGCCGCGTCTTCGATCAGGTGCTGTTGAAGAATCCGGGCCACATACGGGATCGCGCGTTCGGTATTGACCAAGGGCCCCGGCGCGAGCGGTTCCCGCGATTCGGCTGCACCGGAGGCGTCGGCGCGCTCGTCCAGGGCGGAATGAGAACGGGGCTCGGTGATCATGGCGCGGATAACCGCGCGTCTTCGCGCGGTCATCACAGATGATATCAATACGGCAGTCCGCGTTGCCTGGGTTGAGCCGAAGGCGAAACCCGGGGCCGCAGTACCGGCGACCGACGCCCCGGGCATCGCGCTGCGCGCTCAGCCCGGGCTACGTGAACTGGCCAACTTCCAGGGCTTGCCACAACCGGAGACGATTCATGACGCTCAAGTCGCCGCTGTGCAGCAGAGTGCGATCATTTAGTTGTTGAACCGCGGCGAGCGCGTTTGCGTCGACTCGCGATTATTGGTCGTTGCGGCGCGACGCGAACCGACAGTATTTCGTCGCCGCCTGGGTCGCCCTGTCGCGAATTGAGCCGGGATTAGCGCATACGCGCTTGACAACGCCGTAGTAATCTTACGATGCAGGGGGCACGACGATCACGGGAGAGAGCCTTGACGCGGGACCATCGGAGCTATCGCGTTAAGGCCGTTCCACGCGGTCGCCGCGCGCCAGGATCAACGGACGCCGTTACCATGACCGAGAGGCCTTCGCTGAAGATCGAGGCGTCTAGCGAAACCCATACGTCGTGGCCGGTCACGTGGTGGAAGCGGTGCTCGGTGGCGCACCTTGACACGGCGCCGTCCAGCATCCCGCGCATTTCCGCCTGCAGCGAATCGGCATGGTCCGGATGCGCCAGCTTCCACAATTCAATCCCGGTGCATTCCGCGGTCGTGCGGCCGAGCATGGCGGCCAGCGCATCGTTGGCCTGGAGAATGCGCCCCTCGGGCGACACCAGCACCATGCCGACGGCGGCGTGGGTGAACGCGCTGCGCAAGCGCGCTTCGCTTTCCTGCAACTGGGCCACACGGCGCTCGGCCGCCTCGGATTGACGGAAACGGGCGTTGATCGTGGCCAGGAACATGGCGATGATCGGCACGGCGGCCAGCAACGCGGGCGAAACGAAGCGACCGACGTAGATATAGATCAATCCGGCGATCGCGGCGCTC
>DASXQW010000319.1:0-1726 GCA_036506975.1 Casimicrobiaceae bacterium
CGGTGCGAAACGATCGCGGTGTAGCCGGCGCGGGTCGCCATGCCGATCGCGGCGAAGGTCTCGGTCAGCGTGCCGATCTGATTGATCTTGATCAGGATGGAGTTGGCGACGCCTTTGGCGATGCCCTGCTTGAGTATCTTCGTGTTGGTGACGAACAGATCGTCGCCGACGAGCTGCACCTTCTTGCCGAGGCGGTCGGTCAGGAGCTTCCAGCCGTCCCAGTCGTGTTCGGACATGCCGTCCTCGATGGAAATGATCGGATACTTGTCTGCCCATGTCGCAAGATAGTCGACCATCTGCGAGCGCGTGAGCTTGGCACCTTCACCCTCGAGCTCGTACATGCCCTCCTTGTAGTATTCCGACGCGGCGCAGTCGAGCGCGAGCGCGATGTCCGTGCCCGCGGTGTAGCCGGCCTTGTCGATCGCCTCGAGCAGGAGCTGCAGCGCGGCTTCGTTCGACGGCAGATTGGGCGCGAAGCCGCCCTCGTCGCCGACGGTCGTCGCCATGCCTTTGGCGTCGATCAGCTTCTTGAGCGTCTGAAAGACTTCCACGCCGTAGCGCAGTGCCTCGCGAAACGTCGGCGCGCCGACCGGCACCAGCATGAATTCCTGCATGTCGATGCTGTTATTGGCGTGCGCGCCGCCGTTGATGACGTTCATCAGCGGCACCGGCAATGCCATGTCGCCGGCGCCGCCGAGATATCGGTACAGCGGCAGCGTCGACTCTTCCGCGGCCGCCTTGGCCACGGCGCAGGACACGGCGAGGATCGCGTTGGCGCCGAGACGACCCTTGTTTTCGCTCCCGTCGAGCTCAATCATCGTCCGGTCGATGAACGCCTGCTCCGACGCGTCCAGCCCGATGATCGCCTCGCAGATTTCGGTATTCACATGCTCGACGGCTTTCTGCACGCCTTTTCCGCCATAGCGCGCAGTATCGCCGTCGCGCAGCTCGATCGCCTCCTTGGAGCCGGTGGACGCGCCCGACGGCACCGCGGCGCGGCCGCTGATGCCCGATTCGAGCACCACGTCGGCTTCGATGGTCGGATTGCCGCGGGAGTCGAGAATCTCGCGCGCGATGACGTCGACAATGGCGCTCATGAGTCCCCCTTAGAGTTCTTCGCAGCGATGGCGGCCTTCACCCGGCAACCTCGTAGTCGCAGATGAGCCAATCCGCGACTTCCCGCTCCAGCGCCACGACCTCCTGGTGCTTGGGATTCGGGCCGTAGGCATCGAGATCGGCGCGCGTAGCAAACGCCATGTTGACACCGAAATCGTAAGCGATCGGCCGATCGGTCGTATTCCAGCCGTGTTCGAAGCGCACGATTCCGGTGCAGTATTGCGGCAAGGCCTTGAACGCGGCCTCCCATGCCTGCACGCGCGGATCGTTTCGCGCGACGCCGGGCTTCAGCTTGATCAGAACCAGGTGCACGAACATCGGCGCTCTCCAAGTTTCGAGCTCATCGTGCGGCGATCAAGTCGGTTTCGGGAAAGCCTGCGCGCTTGACCGTCGCGTCGACTTCGGCGAGCGTTTCCAGAAGCTCGCGCATGCGGGCTAGCGGCCAGGCATTCGGTCCGTCCGAGAGCGCCTTGGACGGGTCGGGATGCGTTTCCATGAACACGCCCGCGACGCCGGCCGCGACCGCAGCACGCGCCAGCACGGGAACGAACTCGCGCTGTCCGCCACTCGAGGTGCCCTGCCCGCCCGGCAGTTGAACGGAGTGCGTCGC
>DASXQW010000320.1:0-3150 GCA_036506975.1 Casimicrobiaceae bacterium
CTAAGCGGGATCGAACCGCTGACCTCTTGCATGCCATGCAAGCGCTCTCCCAGCTGAGCTATAGCCCCACAGCGAGTCGCGAATTATAGGGCGCACTGCGTTGTTTGGCAAACCGCAGCGTGAATTAACAACGCGTTACATGACGCCGCAGACAAACCGGCATCTTCGGATATCATCGTGCGGCCCTCGCGATCGTCACGACGATGCCGCCGCCGCCCGCGTCCCAAGCTCCATCTTCTTCCGCACTCGCCGGTCGCGTCGTCGTTATCACCGGCGCCTCGGGCGGGCTGGGCCGTGTGCTTTCGCTCGCGTGCGCGGCGCAGGGTGCGACGGTCGTCTTGCACGGCCGCGTCGTGCGCAAGCTCGAAGCGCTCTACGACGAGATCGTAGCCGCCGGCCACCCGCAGCCGTCGATCTTGCCGCTCGACCTCGCCACTGCGAAGGCTGAGGATTTTGCCAACGTCGCAAGCGCGCTGCAGGCACAGACCGGTCGCGTCGACGCCATCGTTCACACTGCAGTCGTACTCGGAGCGCTCTCACCGATCGAACATCAGACGTTCGATCAGTGGCTCTCGACGCTGCGCGTCGATCTGCTTGCGCCGTTCGGCCTGACGCGTGCGTTGCTACCGATGATGCGCACCGCGCCGGACGCGAGCGTAATCTTTACGCTCGACACGCGTGGCCAGGAACCTAAGGCGTATTGGGGCGCGTATGCAGTGGCCAAGGCGGGCTTGTCGGCACTGCTGGCGATCCTGGCGGATGAATGGGAAAACACGCCGAATCTGCGCGTCAACGGCGTCGTACCGGGGCCGATGCGCTCACCGTTGCGCGCGCAGACGCACCCCGGCGATGACGTCACGCGGTTACCGCCTCCCGAGGCGTTCGTGCCGTTATATCTGTATCTGCTCGCCGGGCAGCCCAAGGCGGAAAGCGGCGGTGTGATCGACGCGCCGGCGTGGCTACGTGGTGAAACGCCGCCCCGGCTTTCGCCTGACGGCTCAACCCAGGCTACGCGCTAAACCGAGCCATCGCCGTACCGCAGCAGCACGCGCAGCCGACGCAGATCTTCTTCGGGAAGCATGTCGGGCAGGATGGCGATGGCGCGCGATACGCGTGCGCCGTCGGGACGCACCACCAGCGTGGTGAGCTGCTCGCCGACATAGGACTCGGCCCGGACCTCGCCTTCGCAGCGGCGGCCGCAACGTTCGATGAGCACTGCCCGCCGGTCGGCCGAAAGCTCGACTCCGACCACTGCGCGAGTGGCGCTCTGCAGCGCCGAGGTTCGCAACGCTCGCAGCGCATGCGCACCAATCGCGATCACGGCGGCTGCGCGCAGCATTGCATCGACAGGCGCGAAGGCGAGCAACGATGCGGTCGCAATGTGGCTGACGAACACGAATGCGGCAGCCAGCCGCGAGCGTCCAAGCTCGACCTTCAACGGGCCGGGGCCCTTCATGGCGGAGATTGAGCGCGCCGGCGCGGTCGCGCGTCAATCGACCGAATGGCCTATCGGGCTTTACGCAATTGGATGGCACGATAGCAGTCGCCACGGCACAGGCCGGGTACGGTGTCTGAGAAATTGGATCCCGGCCTACGCCGGGATGACGACACCATTCAGCCGCGCCGCGTCACTGCGTGGCGAGGCTTTCAATAGGTCGGGATTCTGGCAGTGCGACGGGCTACTTCGCGGCAGCTTTCGCCAACGCAAGCCAGGTCTCGACGACCGTATCGGGATTGAGCGAGATGCTCTCGATCTTCTGCTCGACCAGCCATTGCGCGAGCTCGGGGTGATCGGAAGGTCCCTGCCCGCAGATGCCCGCATACTTGCCGGCCTTGCGGCAGGCCGCGATCGCCATCGAGAGCATCGCCTTGACCGCATCGTCGCGCTCGTCGAAGCTCGTTGCGATCGCGCCTCCGGCGTCGCGATCGACGCCAAGTGTCAATTGCGTCATGTCGTTCGAGCCGATCGAGAAACCGTCGAAATGCTCGAGGAAGCGATCCGCGAGCAGCGCGTTCGACGGGATCTCGCACATCATGATGACCCGCAATCCGTTTGAGCCACGCTCGAGCCCGTTCTTCGCCAGCAGCGAGACCACCTCTTCGGCCTCGCCGAGGGTGCGCACGAAGGGAATCATGACCTCGACGTTGGTCAATCCCATGTCGTTGCGCACACGCTTGAGCGCGCGGCACTCCAGCTCGAAGCAATCATAGAACTCCGGCGCGATATAGCGTGACGCGCCGCGGAAGCCGATCATCGGATTTTCCTCGTGCGGCTCGTACTTGTCGCCACCGAGCAAGTTCGAATATTCGTTCGACTTGAAGTCCGACAGGCGCACGATCACCTTCTTCGGCCAGAACGCCGCGGCGATCATCGCCACCCCTTCGGCGATCTTGGACACGTAGAACTCCACCGGCCCCGGATAGCCGGCGATCCGCGTCGCGATCTCTGCCTTGAGCTTGGCCGGCTGGGCGTCGAATTCCAGCGCTGCCTTGGGATGCACGCCGACGTTGCGGGCGATGATGAACTCCAGCCGCGCGAGCCCGACGCCTTCGTTGGGCAGCCGCCGGAATCCGAAAGCGAGCTCGGGATTGCCGACGTTCATCATGATCTTGGTCGGCGCTGGCGGCATCTTATCGAGCGCGACGTCGATGGTCTCGATCTCGAGCAGCCCGTCGTAGACGTTGCCCGTATCGCCTTCGGCGCAGGACACGGTAACGCTCCGGCCGTCGCTCAGCGCGGTCGTCGCGTCGCCGCAACCGACGACCGCCGGGATACCGAGCTCGCGGGCGATGATCGCGGCGTGGCAGGTCCGCCCGCCGCGGTTGGTGACAATCGCCGCCGCGCGCTTCATCACGGGTTCCCAATCCGGATCGGTCATGTCCGTGACGAGCACGTCGCCCGCCTTGACGCGATCCATTTCGGACGCGGACTTGATCAGCCGTACCGTTCCCTGCCCGATCTTCTGGCCGATCGCGCGACCGCTCGCGAGCACCGCGGAGCGCTTGGCGAGCCGATACCGCCGCAGGCGCTCGCCGGCTGCGTCCTGCGACTGCACCGTCTCGGGTCGCGCCTGGAGGATGTAGAGCTTGCCGTCTTGTCCGTCGCGGCCCCACTCGATATCCATCGGCCGCTGGTAATGGCGTTCGATC
>DASXQW010000321.1:0-8119 GCA_036506975.1 Casimicrobiaceae bacterium
TCCTGGAAGGCCTCGTCGGATTTGCGCTGGCGGATCGCGAGCTGCGCCTGCATGCGCTCGCGGTCGCTGCTGACGTCCTGCTTCCTGCGCCCGAGCACTTCGATCAAGTGCCAGCCGAAGGGCGTGCGCACCGGTCCCGAAACCTGGTTCATCGTCAGCTTGCTCATCGCTTCCTCGAACGCGGGCACCGTGTCGCCGGGGCCGAGCCAGCCAAGATCGCCGCCCTTGGCCGCAGTCGCGTCCTCCGAGTTGAGCCTCGCCATGTCCTCGAATTTCGCGCCGCCGTCGAGCCGATCCTTGAGGCGATCGATCTTGGCCTTGCCATCGGCTTCGGACGTGATTTCGTTGACGCGAATCAGGATGTGCCGCACGTGCGTCTGATCGACTACGGCCGGCTCGTTATGACTGCGGCGCTCGATAAGCTTGACGATATGAAATCCCGCGGCGCTGCGCAGCACCGGCGACACGTCGCCCGCCTTCATGCCACGCACCGTCTCCGCAAACACCGTCGGCAGGCGCCCCCCGGGGCGCCAGCCGAGATTGCCGCCGGACAGCGCGTCGCTCGCATCGGAAAACCCCGCTGCGACCTGCCCGAAGTCCGCGCCATCGCGGACGTTCTTCAGAGCCTCTTCGGCGCGCCGCCGCTTGGCCTCGATCTGCTCCGCGCTCGCCTGCTCGGGAACGACGACGAGGATATGCGCGAGACGATATTCGGCCTCGCCTCCGGATTGCGCCTTGATCGTGGCGAGGTAATTTTCGACCTCGGCGTCGCTGACCGTGATGCGGGCATCGATTTCGCGCTCGCGCAATCGTTGCACGATGATCTCGCTGCGCACGTCCTCGCGATACCTGGCGTACGGGACGCCGTCCTTGGCGAGCGCCTGGCGGAGCCCGTCGAGCGTGAGCTTGTTGTCTTCGGCGATACGCTGGATCGCGCGCTCGACCTGCGTATCGTCGACCTTGATTCCGCTATCCTTGGCGTGCTGTAGCAGCGCACGTTCGGTGATCAGGCGCTCGAGCACCTGCTTGTCGAGCACGTCGGACGCGGGCTGTTGCACGTTCTGCTGCTTCAACTGCTGCACAACGATGCGTCTTGCGTCGTCGAGCTCGTATTGCGTGATGGCTTCGTCGTTGACCACCGCTATGACGCGGTCGATGGCGACCACGCGTGGCGGCGCCGCGCTCGCTGCCGGCGCCGATCTCTGCGCTGAGGCGGCGACCGCGGCCAGCGCGAGCAGGACAAGAAACAGAGAGCGGACAAACATAGGCCTAGAACTCCGGAAAGTATCCGGCGGCCGCGCCCGGGGTGGGCTGCACGCTCGGATCGTTGACGGTCAGATATCCGGGCACGCTGCGCTTGAGGACGTCGATCGGATTGGTACCGAGACGCGCCAGCCCGTTCAACTCGAACTGCACGAACACGGAACTGCTCGCCTGTTGCGTCGTCGTCGTCAATCGCTGCCCGACGATGCGGAATGCCCAGCAGCCGCCATTGTACTCGAGGCCGAGCACTCCCTCCAGCGTCTTGCCGTCGACCAGCGAATAGTTCCAGCGCCCGATCACCGACCAGTTGCCGACAGGCCACTGGCCGGACAGATCGATCTGCTTCAACTGCGTGATATTCCCGCTGGGGTCGACCTGCTGGCGGATGTAGCGATAGCTCGCATTGAGGACCTTCCCGGCTTCGGGCTGCCAGCGCACGCCGAGGTCCAGCTCCTGCGTCTGCTTGTGATTGACGTTGACTTCGTAGGTGGCGGCCGCGGTCCAGAAGTCCGACAGCCTGCTCTCGACGGTCAGCAGAACGTCGGAGGTATTGGCCGTTCTCGGTGGCTCGGTCAGCGTCACCCGCTGATTCTCGAAGTAATAGCGCTGTCCGATCGCGGCGCGCAAGCGCTCCTCGCCGCTCACCGGATCGAGCAGTCGCGTCGTTGCGGCCAGCGTGAGCTGATTCGCATCTCCGATCCGGTCGCTCCCAAGGTAGCGGTTCTCCGTGAAAAGCTGCGAGAAATTGAAATCGTCGATCGCCGTATCGAACGCGGGAATCTGATCCTGGCGGCGATGCGGTATGTAGACGTAATAGGCGCGCGGCTCGAGCGTCTGGACGTAGTCGCGGCCGAAGAAACTGGCATCGCGCTCGAATATGAGGCCGGAGTCGACGCTGGTGATCGGCAACACCCGGTTGAGATGCTTGTCCTCGGCAAGCGAATCCTCCAGGTCGTAGTGGGTCATGTGCAGGCCCGTGCGCGCCGTGACGAACCAGGCGTTGCCGCGCCGGATCCAGCTGACCGTCGGGTAGAAAAGCGAGCGGTCGGCGTTTATCAACGCCGGCTGGCGGAAACGCACGTATTCGCCGTTGCCGGCGAATTCGAACCCTTTCCAGTCGACGGGGTTCAGCATCGCCAGGATCTGCGGCTTGCGAAAGTACGGGGGCGTGATCGGATTGTTCGGGTCTTGCAGCGTCTGGAATGTCTGCACGCGCGCCAGCATCGAGAACGGACCGCTCGTGTACGCAAGTCCGCCTTCGCGCGGCAGATTCGTCTGCGACGTGATCGTCAGCCGGTCGGACAGGTCGGTGAAATACGCGTCGTCGGAGACCTTCTGCAAGTTGAGGTAGCCGGCGAGCCCGGGCAGAAAGCCGAAGCTCTCGTTGTGCTTCCAGGAGAGCCCGTAGCGCGTGGTGTTGGTGGCGCGGTCGGGCAGCACTTCGATGTCGGTCTCGCCCGCGATGTCGGGAAACAGATAGCGGAACTGGCCATTGACCTGCAGGCCGCGGCGCGTCATGTAGCGCGGCGTCAGCGTCGCATCGTAATTAGGCGCGAGGTTCAAATAGTACGGCAGCGACATTTCGATGCCGCGGATCGAGGTCGACCCGAAGACCGGCGTGAGAAACCCCGACTTGCGCTCGTTCGACAATGGAAAGCTGAGCCACGGCGAATAGAGGATCGGCGCGCCCTTGAAATAGATCGTCGCATCGTTCGCGGTGCCGACCAGGCGCGACCGGTCGATATCCACGTTGGCCGCACGTAAGTACCAGTCGTCGTTGCCCGCGACGCATGTCGTGTAGCTCGCATCCTTGATGTTGTAGTGATCGGGGCCGTTGAAGAGGATCTCGCTCGCGCTGCCGCGCGATGCATTCTCGCCGACGCGGAACTCCGGTGCGGTAAAGAAGCCCACCTCGGTGTCGCGCTTGAATTTCGCTTCCGGCCCGGTGATCACGTCGATGCCTCGCCGGATGGTCACGTTGCCCTTGCCCCACATCTCGTCCGACTCGACGTCGTAGCGCAGCCAGTCGGCGAGTACGGTCTGGCGGCGCGTTCGGAGCTCGACCTTGCCGCTTGCCTCGACCCATTTCTGACCGATCCCCTCGAGGCGGTCGGCGCGCAGAAAGATCGCCTCGCGCTCGATCGGCATGGCAACGACCTGCGAGGACTTGAGCGGCGGCGGCTCGAGCGTCGGTGCTAGCTTGAGCCGTGGCGGCGGATCGGCGGTCGCCGTTTGCGCGGTAGCGGCTCCCGAAACGACGAGCGCGAGTGCCGCGAAACAGACCAAGCCGGAAGGATGGAGCATCCGAAGAGCGGGGGAAGCGAATGCTAAAATGCCGCATTCTAGCGTGCCTGTTAATGGAAACCCACCGCGCGAACGTCGATGCCGCCGATGACCGTCTCGACGCGCTGCGCGTCTGGCTGGGCGGGGTGATACCGGCGCCGATGGCCGGCATCGAGCCCGCATCATTCGATGCGAGCTTCCGCCGCTATTTTCGCGTCGCGCTCACCGCTGCGGTTGCCATACCCGATAGCCGCGAGCGCGCCCGCACGCTCATCGCGATGGACGCTCCGCCGCCGCAGGAGGATTGCCGCCCCTATGTCGCCACCGCGAGAATGCTCGTCGCCGCGGGCGTGCACGCGCCCACAGTGCTCGCCATGGATCTCGAGCGCGGGTTTCTGCTGCTCACCGATCTGGGCACCCGCACATACCTCGACGCGCTCGACTCGACCTGTGCGCCCACACTTTACGGCGATGCGTCGGCAGCGCTCGTGCGCTGGCAACTCGCAAGCCGCGAGGATGCGCTGCCGCGCTACGACGAAGCGCTGCTCAAGCGCGAGCTCGATCTGTTCCCGGAGTGGTACGTGGGAAAGCATCTCGGCGCTACGCTGACCGCGGCGCAGAAAACAATGCTGGACAAGGCTTTCCGGACGATCCTGGACAACACTCTGGCGCAGGCGCCCGTGTTCGTGCATCGCGACTACCATTCACGGAACCTGATGGTCAGCGAGCCCAATCCCGGAGTCCTCGACTTTCAGGGCGCGGTCTACGGCCCGGTCACTTACGACCTCGTGTCGCTGTTGCGCGACGCCTACGTCGATTGGGATGAGGAGCGCCAGATCGACTGGGCGGTGCGCTACTGGGAAAAGGCACGCGCTGCGGGATTGCCGGTGGGCGAGGACTTCGCCGGCTTCTGGCGCGATTTCGAGTGGATGGGTGTGCAGCGCCACCTCAAGGTGCTGGGCATCTTCGCCCGGCTCCATCATCGCGACGGCAAGGACGGCTACTTGAAGGAAATGCCGCGCGTAATGCGCTATTTGCGCGGCGCCTGCGCCCGCTACCGCGAGCTCGGGCCATTGCTCCGGCTCTTGGACGAGCTGCAGCAACGCCAATCCGTGGCCGGCTACACGTTCTAAAAAAGCCTGATGAAAGCAATGATCCTCGCGGCGGGACGCGGCGAAAGGATGCGGCCGCTGTCCGACACGATGCCGAAACCTCTGCTCGAGGCTGGCGGCAAGCCGCTGATCGGATGGCAGCTCGAACGGCTGGTCGCGGCGGGATTCACCGACGTCGTCGTCAATGTTGCTCATCGCGGCGAGGCGATCGCGGCCGCGCTGGGAGACGGCTCGCGCTTCGGCGCAACGATCAGGTACTCGCCGGAGCCGGAGCCGCTGGAGGTCGGCGGCGGGATCGCCACAGCGCTGCCGCTGCTCGGCGAGGGCATGGCGCTCGTCGTCAGCGGCGACGTCTATGCAGAGTACGACTACGGCTCACTTCGCGCGCGTGCAATGGCGATGAGCCTGACTTCGGCGCCGCCGCATTTGCATATGGTGATGGTGCCCAATCCGGGTTACCACCCCGACGGCGATTTTTCGCTTGCCGACGGACGCCTTGCGCTCGACGGCGCGGCCCGCCTGACGTTCGGCAACATCGCGCTTTATCGCACGTCGCTCTTCCGGGAGCTGCCGCGCCGGGAGAAGCTCAAAATTCTGCCGCTGTTCCGCGACTGGATCGGGCGCGGCTGGGCCAGCGGCGAGCTGTATACCGGCGCCTGGGCCAACATCGGCACGCCCGACGAGCTTGCGCGGCTCGATCGGCAGTTGCAGCGCGCGCCCCGCGAAAGCGCCCTGCGATGAACGCCCCGAACGAACCGCTTGTATTCAATCCGCTGCTCGACTTCTCTGGGCTTCCCCGGTTCGGGGAAATCGCGCCGGAACATGTCGCGCCCGCCGTCGACACGCTGCTTGCGGATGCGCGGGCCACGATCGAGCGCGTCGCAGCGGCTGCCGCCGCGCCCACGTGGGAGAATTTCGTGCTGCCGCTCGCCGCCGCGCAGGATCGTCTCGACCGGGCGTGGGGTCAGGTCGTGCATTTGAATGCGGTCGTGAACACACCGGCGTTGCGCGAGGCATACAACGCGAGCCTGCCCAAGGTAACTTCTTTCCATACCGAGTTCGCACAGGACGAGCGGCTGTTCGCGGGCTTCCGCGCGCTTGCCGCGAAGCCTGATTTCGACAGCCTCGAACCCGGTCGGCGCCGGCTGATCGAGAACGAGCTTCGTGACTTCCGCCTCGCCGGCGCCGAGCTTTCCGCCGGCGACAAGGCGCGCTTCAAGACCATCGAGGAGGAGCTCGCGAGCTTGGCCGCGCGCTTCGAGGACAACGTGCTCGATGCGACCGACGATTACGGCTTGTACGTCGAAAATGCCGCCGGGCTCGCCGGCGTGCCCGCCGATGTCCTTGCCGCGGCCCGCGAGGATGCGGCTCAGGACGGCCGCCCCGGCTGGAAACTCAGCCTGCACATGCCCTGCTATCACCCGGTGCTGCAGTACGCGGAGGACCGGAGCTTACGCGAGACCCTTTATCGCGCGTTCGCCGTGCGCGCGAGCGAATTCGGCAAGCCCGGGTGGGACAACACCGACCTCATCCGCCGCATCCTCGAATTGCGCCGGCAAAGCGCCCGCTTGCTCGGCTACCGCAATTTCGCGGAAGTGTCGCTGGTCCCGAAGATGGCGCGCACGCCGGGCGACGTCCTTGAGTTCCTGCGCGATCTCGCCGCCAAAGCGAAGCCGTACGCCGAGCGTGACATGGCAGAGCTCCGCGCGTTTGCGAAGGACGAGCTCAGGCTCGTCGAGCTTGCCGCATGGGACCTGCCGTATGTCTCGGAAAAGTTGCGCCAGGCCCGGTACAGCTTCTCGGAGCAGGAGGTCAAGCAATATTTTCCCGAGAATCGCGTTCTCGCCGGAATGTTTCGCGTGGTCCAGGCCGTCTTTGGAGTCGTGATCCGCGAAAGAAGCGCTCAGGTATGGCATCCGACGGTTCGCTTTTTCGACGTGCTCGATGACCGGGATGCGCTGATCGGCCAGTTCTATCTCGATCTGTATGCGCGGCCGCACAAGCGCGGAGGCGCCTGGATGGATCACGCGATCAACCGCCGCCGCTACGGTGCGCGCGTGCAGCATCCGGTCGCGTATGTCACTTGCAATTTCTCGGCACCGGTCGCGCAGAACGGAGCGCAGCAGCCTGCGCTTTTTACCCACGAGGAAGTGCAGACGCTGTTCCACGAGTTCGGACACAGCCTGCACTTGTTGCTGACACAGGTCGATGTGCCGGGCGTGTCGGGTCTGGAAGGCGTCGAATGGGATGCGGTTGAGTTGCCCAGCCAGTTCATGGAGAACTTCTGCTGGGAGTGGGACGTGCTCCGGCAGATGACCGCGCACGTCGATACGGGCGAATCTCTTCCGCGAAAGCTGTTCGAAAGGATGCTCGCGGCGAAGAATTTCCAAAGCGGCATGCAGATGGTGCGCCAGCTCGAGTTTGCGTTGTTCGACATGCACTTGCACTTCGATTTCGAGCCGGCCGCGGGCTCATCGCCGCTCGAGCTGCTGCACGCGATCCGACGCGAAGTCGCGGTCGTGTCGCGACCGGATTACGATCGCTCACCCAACGCCTTCAGCCATATCTTTAGCGGTGGCTACGCGGCCGGCTATTACAGCTACCAATGGGCCGAGGTGCTTTCCGCCGATGCCTACAGCCTGTTCGAGGAAGAGGGCGTGCTTTCGCGCAAGGCGGGCACGCGTTTTCGGGACGAGGTCCTGGCGCGCGGCGGCAGCCGGCCGGCGCTCGAGTCGTTTATCGCCTTCCGCGGCAGGGCGCCCCAAATCGATGCCTTATTGAGGCATAATGGGATGTCACCGTCATAAGATTGCAAAGGCTACTGCGCACCCCGATTGCTCTGTCGCTTCCTCGCTTGCCCGTCGCCGTACTTCTTCTGTACCGTCTCGGGGCTCGCTGCGGGACTTCGCGCGCTCGGGGCTGCTCGTAACACCTTTGCTTTACTCCTGCAAACTGGAGGCGCTATGACCATCGCAGTCACTCGAAAGCGTTCCGTGTTGGCGTTGCTGATCCTGATCGCCAGCGGGTTGGCGGCGGCGCAGACGCAACAGGTCTATCGCTACGTGGACCCCGAGGGTCGGGTCGTATATTCGGACAAGCCGCCACCCCCCAACGCCCGGGACGCCCAAGCCAAACGCATCGGCAAGAACACGATCGAGACCAGCAATCTGTCGTTTTCGGCAGTCCTAGCGCAGGAACGCTATCCGGTAACGCTGTATACCTTCGGCTGCGGCACCGTCTGCGACACCGCCTCCGGATTGCTCAACAAGCGCGGTGTTCCGCACACCGTCGTCGATGTTGGGCAGAGCGACGGCGCCGACAAGCTGAAGCGGCTCACCGGCGGGCTGGACGCTCCGGCGTTGCAGGTCGGTGACCAGTACGCGACTGGATACAACGAGACCCGCTGGCAGAGCATGCTGACCGATGCCGGATATCCCAAGACCCCGGCGCCGCGCACCTCA
>DASXQW010000322.1:0-5607 GCA_036506975.1 Casimicrobiaceae bacterium
CCGTCCGCACCCGTGACGGACAACGCCGGCCGCCAGGTACGGTTGAGCACGGCCTCAACGGGATCTGCGACCATCGGCTGCGTTGATCCGGCGAAAGGAAATTTGCGAATGACGTTGTCGCCAAGGATTTTTGCGGCGCTCCGGGCTTGCTCTGCGCGTTCGGCCGGAATCTCGGCATGAAACTCGGCCGGCAATACGTGGCCGGTCGTTGCATCCTCGACGCGGTCCAGCAACTTGCGTGCGATGCGGAATGACGAGGGCACAACGCCGCTGGCGTCGCCCGAGTGCACGCCCTCGGTCAGCACCTCGACGGTCAAGCGTCCGCCCGCCAATCCGCGCAGCGAGGTCGTGTCCCACATCCGTTCGTAGTCGCCGCATCCGGAATCGAGTCCGATCACGAAATCGACTCGCCCCATGCGCGGCGCGAGCGCATCGAGATACGCCGGAAGATCGAAGCTACCGGACTCCTCGCAGGTCTCGATCATGCCGACGCAACGCGAATGCGCGACGCCCTGCGCCTGCAGCGCGCCGATGACGGAAAGCGCCGCGAACACGGCGTAGCCGTCATCCGCGCTGCCGCGTCCGTAGAGCTTGCCGTCTTCGAACAACGGATCCCAGGGGCCGCAGCCTTCGCGCCAGCCGGTCATCTCAGGCTGCTTGTCGAGATGGCCGTACAAGAGCACGGTGCGATCGCTCTTGTTGCTGCCGGGAACGTCGAAATAAAGAAGAGGGGTGCGGCCGGGCAGGCGGACGATCTCGACCGCGAGGCCGCGCACGGGCTGCTTCTTGACCCACGCTTCCGCAAGGCGAACCACGCGCTCGATGTAACCGTTGCTTTCCCATCGCGGGTCGAAGTGCGGCGATTTCGCCGGGATGCGCACGTAGTCGGTGAGCTGCGGGACGATTTCGGCGTCCCATTGCGTGGAGATAGCGGAGAGCAGAGTCGTGGGATTCATCGCGAGAGTCGGAATGTTGGCACAGGTCCGTCGAGCGGCACGCCGAATGAACGGGCGCGCCGATTGTAGCAAGCCGTCTGAAGGCATTGACCTTCAGCGGCGACCGAACGCGGTCTTGGCGCCATGGGTGCCTATACTGGAACATCCGCAAACGATGCCGCTCTAAGCGGATGGTCGGGTAGTGTCCCTATATCGGCGGATGGCCGACCCAGGAGAAAACAATGGCCAAATATGGAAAGAAAGCGCAAGAGAAGGTCAAGAAGGTGATGGAGGAACGCAAGAGAGGAACCTTGAAAAGCGGAAAGTCCAAGAAGAAGGTCACGAGCCGGAAACAGGCGATCGCTATCGGGCTTTCCGAGGCTCGTCGCGCGGGCGCGAAGGTGCCCAAAAAGAAAGTCTCTTCCAGGAAAAAGACGTCCTCTGGAAAGAAGGCCTCTTCGAAGAAAAAATCCGGTCGGAAGAAGACCTCATCCAGCTCGTGACAATGCCGGAACGGCTGCGCGATTCATCTGGAAACGAAGAGAATTGCACAAGGCCCGACCGTCGAAAAATTTTACACGTCGATCGAGGGCGCCGCGACGCACGTCCGGACACGGGAGGCTCGCCATCGCTGATGCACTCGCGCAATGCCGAATGCCAGCCATCCGGGCCGATGAGCGCTGCTAAGACGAAGGTCTGACGTCGAGATCGATGGGGTGCCGGCGCATGACAGCTGTGAAGTGTAATCCAGCTGGCTTGCTCTGCATGCGCATATCGACGCTGTCCGTGCGCGCCCATTGAGGAACGAGCGGTGCGTGGCCGGCACTACGTTACTGCATAGGGATTGCCGTAGCGCTCACGAAAGCGCTTGTCGAGCCTGCCCGACCCCGTTCGCCCACTGCCGGATGGGTCGACCGTAGACCATGGGTCGAAGCGAGGCCGGCGAGCGAGCCGGCCGCTGACATGCCTCCGCCGCCGACCATGAGGAACTTGCGTAGCAGGCTCTCATAGGACCTAGCGTTCCGAAAGTTCGCACAACAGGTTGTCGGAAACCTTTACAGTTTTTCCAACCTGAACGTCTGACTTCGGTCGGCTCACCGAAATGCGTAAATAAACTCAAGGTGTTGGCTTCCCGTGAAGGGACCTGGTTCGATTCTTGCTGTTGCTTGAGATGATTGAGCGAACGTCAGGTTGTCGTTTGCCAATACTTTCGTTGGCGGTATGTCGAGGAGATAACCGTGTCAAGCAAAACCTTACGGATGTTCATGTGCGCAGCGGCTGCAGCTGCTCTCGGGACGTTTGGCACTGCGACGCAGGCAACTTTCTATGGCGGCAGTTTTGACCCTCCCACGCTCACAGGTCATTTCACGGGCGATTTCCTCCTTGACATTACCGATAGCTGCTTCACAGAGGGTCCATGCCAGGTCGACTTGATCAGCTTGACGATTACAAGTTCCGATACCTTCGGCGCTGGCTGGTTCTCCACCGGTCAGGAGAACATAGCGTCCAGCGCAAGCCTTGACGGCGGGCTTCATTTCACGTCCGTTGAAATACCGCTGACCGGCAACTTCGACTTGGCATTCTTTGGATTGGCCACATCGGACCAGGTGAACTGCAATCCGTGTGTGCAGTTCACGGAGGTGTTCGAGGAAGACTGGCTAGGACACGGCCCTGGTTGGATTGCGAATCTCTTTAACGCCGAGACTAACAATGCTATTTACGTAGCCGCGCCAATCCCCGAGCCCGGCACACTCGCCTTAGTTCTCGGCGGAATCGGCGCCGCGTGGCTAAGAAGGCGCAAAACGCGAAGCTGAATGTTTCAGCCAATTCAGCCCGCCGTCGGTCACGACGGCGGGCTTTGTTTTCTAGGGGCGCGGTTTGGTCGGTCGTCTTTAATACTCGCTACGGTCGACGCGGAGCGCCCTTCCAATGTGGTCGCATTGGGTGCCAGCGGACTCCGCAACTACCGAACTGGATAATTTCCGCGGGTGCGTTTTGGGTCAATCGGCCAATACACAATGCACAATGGGCAACGCACGGTCATCCCGCCACGGGGGACACGGCATCGGACGCGAGGGTTTTATCGACGGCCTCATCGAGCGCCCACGAGATGCCGGTCGACCACGCCATTTCGAACGCGGGTTCCCCGAGAGCGATACGCGCCGCTTGGAGCTCCGTACGTTTTTCGGCGTCTCTCTGCGGCGACCGCGGAAGTCCGAATGCCTCGCGGAACGTGGCAACAGCCGCATAGGCGCGAACGGCATTTGCGACCTGGCCGACCTGTTGCAGAAGCCTGGCGTGGTCGTCCAGACAATCCAATAGCTCCAAATTCATCTCAAAGGCCTGCAAAGCACGCATTGCGTCGGCCAGCTTCGTGCGGGCCGATGAAAGATCGCCGCCGGCCGCGTCGATTCTTCCCAAGCCCCACAGAGCAATCGCTTCGCCGCGCTTGTCTTCCGCCTCCCGGCATATCTTGAAGGAGCGCGCGAACCGCGCTTGCGCGGCCTCCAGGTTGCCTGCGCCGAGCGCGAGTTCGCCCAAATTGCGTTCGCAGTCGCTCTCCAACTCCTGATGTTTGATGTTTCGCGCGATCGTCAGGCATTGCTCGAACAGACTCTGCGCGCCACCGTGATCGCCTTGTCGCAGGCAAATTTCACCCAGATTAAGCAGCCCGATCGCCTCTCCGATCCCATCTCGGAGCTCGCGAAAGATGGAGATGGCTTCCTCTTCGTACTCGCATGCCTTCGTCAAGTCACCCCGTTGCAGATGGAGCGTCGATAGCGTGGACAACGCCGCCGCGGTCTCGCGCGCGTTTCCCAATCCCCGACGGATGGCGAGAGACTCCATCAGCATCTTCAACGCTTCCGTATGATCGCTCTGGTTGGTGGCGAGTACGCCACCCACATAAAGCGCATGCGCGCGCGCCACTGTCGGCTCGTGAAGCGCTGGAAGAGCAAGCGCGGCATGCACGTTTTTGCGTGCTTCGGTCGAGTAACCGCGGAGTATCCGGAAGCGCATCAACGCGACCTCGAACTTGACTACGATCACCGGATCGACTTCGCCCGACATCGCCAATGCAATCGCCGCACGCAAGTTGTCGAGATCGACTTCGACGCGCCGCATCCATTCCGCCTGCTCGGGCCCTTCCAGCTTCGCCCGCGCCGTCTTGGCAATTCCGAGGAAATAGTCGCAGTGCCGGGTGGCGGTCGCGGCGACATCGCCGCGGTCGACCAGGCGTTCGTGCGCATATTCGCGGATCGTTCCGAGCAGGCCGTAGCGCTGGCTTAAGTGCTCGTGCGCGAACTCCCGGATCGTCTCCAGCAGGCCGTAACGCGACCCGTCACTCTCCTGCTCGAGCATGACCAGCGACTTCTCGACCAGCGAGGTGACTATATCGAGCACGTCTTCCGGCGCGATCGGATCCGCGCCGCAGACGGCCTCCGCCGCCTGCAGATCGAAGCCGCCGGAAAAGACGCTCAGCCGGTCGAGGACGATCTGCTCGTTCTCCTGCAGCAAGTCGTAGGACCAGCTCACCAGCGCGCGCAGCGTCTGCTGGCGCTCCAAGGCGACACGGCTGCCGCCGATGAGGAGTTTGAAGCGATCGTTCAGACGGGCGTTGATGTCGCTCACCGACAACGATCGCAACCGCGCGGCAGCCAATTCCAACGCAAGCGGAATTCCATCGAGTCGCGCGCAAAGCTCGGCGATTGCCGGAGCCTCGCGTTCGGTCAGCGAAAACCCCGGCTTCTGCAGACGCGCCCGCTCCACGAACAGCTGCACCGCTTCCGAGCGCAGCAGAGCTTCGACGCTTGCCTTGCGATCGGGCACCGCCAGCGGAAGAACGGGATACGTTTGCTCTCCCGGGATATGCAGCGCTTCGCGGCTCGTGGCGAGGATTCGAACTTGGGGCGCAGCCTGAAGCAGTGCATTGGCCAGGTTCGCGCAAGCGCTCATCAGGTGCTCGCAGTTGTCGAGAACGAACAGCAGTTTGTGTTCCCGGACGTGCGTGCAGAGCGTTTGCGTGATCGCTTTGCCGGGCTCTTCGTGTATCCCGAGGATCTGCGCGGCGACATTGGGAACCAGCGACGGATCCCGGATCGGCGCGAGGTCGACAAACCAGACGCCGTCGGGATATTTCTCCAGCACATCGGCCCCGATCTGCAGGGAGAGGCGGGTCTTACCCAGGCCGCCCATACCCAGCAGCGTCAGCAGGCGCGTGCCTTCGAGCAGGCGCTTGGCGTCGGCCAGCTCGTGCTCCCGACCGATGAACGATGTAACCTGCTGCGGCAGATTGTTGGGCGTCGCCTCGAGCGAGCGCAGCGCGGGGAAATCCTGGCGGAGGCCGGGGTGGACGAGCTGGTAGACGTGCTCGCTCGTCGCGAGGTCGCGCAGGCGCACGCCGCCAAGATCCCGCAGGGAGACCGATGGCGGCAGGCGCCCGTGGAGTTGATCGACCACGGCCTGGGACAGCAGCACCTGTCCCCCATGGGCAGCCTTCATGATGCGGGCCGCCCGGTTGACGGGGCTGCCGAAAAGGTCGTCGTCGCGTCGCTCGACGATTCCCAGATGCAGCCCGGCACGGACGCGCAGCGGGATATGGTTGCCGGCAGTCAAGCCGGCCAGCGACTGCTGCAACATCGCGGTCGCGTTAAGCGCATCCAGCGGGTCGTCA
>DASXQW010000323.1:0-1769 GCA_036506975.1 Casimicrobiaceae bacterium
ACCTGGAGCCGCGAAGGACTGCGCGAAGACTCCGAGTACCGCGACCTCGGGCTCGCCGCCGCGACCAACGGTCGCATCGGCGTCAAGCACATTCGCGCCCTTAAGCCGTTGACCGAGCCTACGGGCTGGCACTGGCACGACATGACAGCACACTTCCTGTACGTCTTGCGCGGATCGATCACATTTCGCTTCGCCGGCGCCGCGGGCGAGATAACGCTGCATGCGGGTGACGGCCTGTCGCAGCCTGCTGGCGTCCCGCACAACGTGATCTCACGCTCGGATGACCTCGAACTGATCGAGATCAACGAGCCGGCGGTCTATGGAACATGGGATCTAGCCGAACCGCCGGCGCCCTGGAAGTGACGACATCGGTTATGCGCTGTCGCCTATTGAGCGACTCAGCAGAAGGAGCAACGAATGGCATCAGTTTCGTTCGAGCGGGTGGAGAAGGCCTACGGCACCACGAAGGTGATTCACGGCGTCGGGTTCGACATTCACGACGGCGAGTTCATGGTTCTGGTGGGGCCGTCGGGCTGCGGCAAGTCGACGCTACTCCGCATGCTGGCCGGGCTCGAAGAGATCGACGGCGGAGCCATCGCGATCGACGGCAAGGTGGTGAACGATACGGAGTCGAAAGATCGCGACATCGCGATGGTGTTTCAAAGCTACGCGTTGTACCCACACATGACCGTTCGCGCCAACATGGCGTTCAGTTTGAAGCTGCGCAACGCCGACCCGTCTGTCATCGCGGAGCGGGTGGCGAAAGCTTCGAAGATTTTGAACCTCGATGCATACCTTGAGCGTTTCCCACGAGAGCTATCCGGGGGGCAGCGGCAACGTGTCGCCATGGGACGCGCGATCGTGCGCGATCCCAAGGTGTTCCTGTTCGATGAGCCATTGTCGAACCTCGACGCCAAGCTGAGGGTCGCGATGCGCGCCGAGATCAAGGCGTTGCACCAGCGGTTGAAAACGACGACGGTATATGTGACGCATGATCAGGTAGAAGCCATGACGATGGCCGATCGCATCGTCGTCATGCACGATGGCGTGGTCGAACAGATCGGCGAACCACTCGAGCTCTACGATCGTCCGAGAAACCTGTTCGTGGCGCAGTTCATCGGGTCCCCCGCCATGAACGTCATCCACGGCAAGCTCCGCCGGGCCGGCGCCGAGACAGTTGTGGAGACGCAAGACGGGATTCGCTGGCCCGTGCTGCGCGAGCCCGCCGCCGGCGATGGCCTTGACGTGAGCTACGGTGTTCGACCGGAGCATCTCGCAGTTGTCGAATGTGGCAGCGCGGGCAGCGTCCCAGGAGAAGTCGTCGTAGTCGAGCCAACGGGGGCGGAGACGGAACTGCTGGTGCGCAGCGGGACCTCGGACATCACCGTCATCAGTCACGGTCGCGCGAACATCGGCCCGGGTGATCAGATTGCGCTCCGCGTCGCGCCGGGGTCAGTGCACCTGTTCGATCAGAAGTCTGGTGCTAGGATCGCCGACGTGCAGTAAATATGACCGAACGTGGAGTGCGCGCCATCGCGGGAAGATGAAGCAGACGCGGACTTTGGCAGATTGGCCTGATGCCGCGTGTGTGACGCGTCGAATTTTGCCAGCACCACCTCACTCTAATGGAAGATCGATAATGAACTGCCGGTACCCAACTCAAGGATTTGGCCATGGAAACTAGTTGCTCGTTTGAGTTGTGGGACATTTGCGGAACAAGTTATGCCCCGTTCCCATTGGATGAGCCGAAGTTCAAGTGCCGGGCCCGT
>DASXQW010000324.1:0-8528 GCA_036506975.1 Casimicrobiaceae bacterium
GATCGAACCGGTGACCTCCTGCTTGCAAAGCAGGCGCTCTCCCAGCTGAGCTATGGCCCCCCTAGGTCTTGCTGATTGTTGGTGGGTCTGGATGGATTTGAACCATCGACCCCACGCTTATCAAGCGTGTGCTCTAACCAACTGAGCTACAGACCCTAAGGCCGCACTGGAGAAACAACCGATAGATGGTGGGCGCTGAGAGAGGCGCTTTCTCTTAGAAAGGAGGTGATCCAGCCGCACCTTCCGATACGGCTACCTTGTTACGACTTCACCCCAGTCATGAATCTCACCGTGGTCGGCGCCATCCCTTGCGGGTTAAGCGACCGGCTTCTGGTGAAACCCACTCCCATGGTGTGACGGGCGGTGTGTACAAGACCCGGGAACGTATTCACCGCGACATGCTGATCCGCGATTACTAGCGATTCCGACTTCATGCAGTCGAGTTGCAGACTGCAATCCGGACTACGACGCGCTTTACGGGATTGGCTCCAGATCGCTCCTTGGCAACCCTCTGTACGCGCCATTGTATTACGTGTGAAGCCCTACCCATAAGGGCCATGAGGACTTGACGTCATCCCCACCTTCCTCCGGTTTGTCACCGGCAGTCTCATTAGAGTGCCCAACTGAATGTAGCAACTAATGACAAGGGTTGCGCTCGTTGCGGGACTTAACCCAACATCTCACGACACGAGCTGACGACAGCCATGCAGCACCTGTGTTCCCGTTCCCTTTCGGGCACAGCCGGGTTTCCCCAGCCTCCAGGACATGTCAAGGGTAGGTAAGGTTTTTCGCGTTGCATCGAATTAATCCACATAATCCACCGCTTGTGCGGGTCCCCGTCAATTCCTTTGAGTTTTAACCTTGCGGCCGTACTCCCCAGGCGGTCGACTTCACGCGTTAGCTTCGTTACTGAGAGTGTCAAACCCCCAACAACCAGTCGACATCGTTTAGGGCGTGGACTACCAGGGTATCTAATCCTGTTTGCTCCCCACGCTTTCGTGCATGAGCGTCAGTGTCAGCCCAGAGACCTGCCTTCGCCATCGGTATTCCTCCTGATATCTACGCATTTCACTGCTACACCAGGAATTCCAGTCTCCTCTGCCAAACTCCAGCCTTGCAGTCCCAAATGCCATTCCCAGGTTGAGCCCGGGGATTTCACATCTGGCTTACAAAACCGCCTGCGCACGCTTTACGCCCAGTAATTCCGATTAACGCTCGCACCCTACGTATTACCGCGGCTGCTGGCACGTAGTTAGCCGGTGCTTATTCTTCCGGTACCGTCAGTAGCGAGCGCTATTCACGCTCGCCTTTTCGCTCCGGACAAAAGAGCTTTACAACCCGAAGGCCTTCTTCACTCACGCGGAATGGCTGGATCAGGGTTGCCCCCATTGTCCAAAATTCCCCACTGCTGCCTCCCGTAGGAGTCTGGGCCGTGTCTCAGTCCCAGTGTGGCTGATCATCCTCTCAGACCAGCTACCGATCATCGCCTTGGTGAGCCTTTACCCCACCAACTAGCTAATCGGACATCGGCCAACCCAATCGCGTGAGGCCTTGCGGTCCCCCACTTTCCCCTCTCGGGCGTACGCGGTATTAATCCGGCTTTCGCCGGGCTATCCCCCACGACTGGACATGTTCCGATGTATTACTCACCCGTTCGCCGCTCGCCGCCAGGTTGCCCCGCGCTGCCGCTCGACTTGCATGTGTAAAGCATTCCGCCAGCGTTCAATCTGAGCCAGGATCAAACTCTTCAGTTTAATCTCTGCAAGAACTCATACTGACGTTGACCAATCCACCTTACCCCTCCGCGCGGCACGGTTGCCCGGGACGCGCTGAGGATCAATGTCTTGGCCACGGGCCCGACGACCGTGACAGCCGTCAGACCCGCTTCCTTCAGTGTGAGTGCTACGAAGTGTTTCCTTGAGCACCAGGACGCACCGACCATGACCTCGAAACGGGTTTTCCCGCCGCGAAGCACACCGCCGGTTGCCCAGGCGACCTCAACCCAAGCACCCACACCTATCGGTTGTTCACATTGTTAAAGAGCGGCGCCCGAAAAGATAGACGCTGAGAAGCGCGATTATACCTCAGAAACGGGTCCGGTCAACAACTCGTCGCCGCTTTTCCCGCGTCGTGCTGGCCTGAAAAGGGCTGCCGCGCACGCACTGCTAAAATGGCGCGTTAAGCTCGTGCGGCGACATTCATTTTGATTGCCGGTCAAGTGCTCCGCAGCTGCAACGCTCAATGACGTCTGATTTGCCGCAGGCCGCGACGCCGACACTCGTCTCGCCGGCGACGCCACGCATACCTGTCGCTGCAGTGTTTCTCGCCAGTGCCGCGCTGTGCGTGCTCGGCTATCTGGCGCTTGCGGCGCCCGGACCATGGTTCGGCAGCGCGCAAACGCTGCATTGGCACCCCAATGAGCTCACGGTGACGCGCGGCAGCGCGCAACGCACGCGCGAAGGACTCGCGATCACCGCTCCGGACGCTACGCGCACCGTCGTCATTTCGGTCAACACGTCGTTTCGGTCGCGGGACTATGCGGTCATCGCCTGGGATGTTGCGGGCGTGCCCGATGATGTCGTGGCGACGCTGCTTTGGTCTAGCGACTATGCCCCGTCACGCATGTTCGGGCGCACGCTGACGGTTGAAGCCGGTCGCATCGTGCCCGCGGACGTCGCCCAGGATCGCGGCTGGATCGGGCGGATCGGCGGTCTGGCGCTGGTGCTCCAGGGCAGCTTCACCGAACCTATCGTGCTTCGCGATGCCGCCGCGAAGCCCATGAGCGCCGGTCAAGTGCTCGGCGATCGACTCGAGGAGTGGCTCGCATTCGAGCCTTGGAAGGGAACCTCGATCAATACGCTGACCGGCGGCGCGGACATGCAGGATCTGCCGCTGCCCGCGTTGCTCGCGGCGATCGCGGTGGTGGCGGCGTTGGCGTACGCCGGGCTCGCTCGGTGGAAACCCCATTTTTTCGGACCCGTGCTGGGCGCCGGCGTCGCCGCGCTATTCGTGATCGCGTGGCTCGTCATCGACGCGCGTTGGCAGTGGAACCTGCTGCGACAGGTGCGGGCCACGCACGCGCAGTACGCCGGCAAATCCTGGCACGACCGCCACCTCGCCGCCGAGGACGGGCCGGTGTTCGCGTTCATCGACAAGGTGCGTGCGAAGCTGCCTGTGCCGCCGGCCCGTGTATTCATGGTCGCCGATGCGCATTACTTCCGCGATCGCGGCGCATATCACCTGTACCCGTACAACGTCTATTTCGATCCCTGGGCCAACTCGATGCCGCCGCCCTCCGCAGTGCGGCCGGGGGATTATCTGGTCGTCTTTCAGCGCCGGGGCGTGCAATACGACTCGTCGCGGCAGCGCCTGCGTTGGGACGATTCCGCCCCCATCGATGCCGAATTGCTGCTGGTCGACAAGGGTTCGGCACTGTTCCGGATGCGCTGAATGGACTTCCTCGCGGTCGCATTCGGCTTGGCATTGCCTTGGGCTTTGGGGATCGCATTGCTGCTGGCGCTCGACTGGCCGCGATCGTCCGCCGGTGATGGCGACCGATCCGCAGGTAGTGCCGCGCTGCGCCTGGGCTATGGCTATTTCATCGGTGCGCTCGCGCTTACGCTGTGGATGCACGTGCTCTCCGCCGCGGGTGTTGCCTTCGGCCGGGTCTCGATCGGCGCAGCTCTGCTCGTCGCGATCGTCGCGCTGTTTGCCGGGGCGATGCGGCGCAACCGCATTTCGGTCGCGGCAGTGCGCCACGCCATATCGGTCCTGGTGCGACCGCCGCCACCCCGCTGGCAGCAATGGGCCTGGATGCTGCTTCTCGCCTGGCTTGGCTTGCGCTTCGCCTCGATCGCCGCCGAGGTCATGTGGCGACCGCTGTATCCCTGGGACGCGTCGGTGCAGTGGGCGACGAAAGCACGCGTGTGGTACGAGCTCGGACGCATCGTCCCATTCGTGCACGCCGACATCTGGCTCTCCGGCTCAACCGCCGCGTATTTCGATGCCTCTCCTGACAATCCGTCGACCGTCCCTCTGCTGCAGGTCTGGAGCTGCGTCGCGCTCGGCCGCTGGGATGATTCGGCGATGAATTGGCCCTGGCTTTGCATGCTCATTGCGCTCACGCTCGCCGTTTACGGATCCTTGCGCAACGCCGGGCTCTCGCTGCTCGGCGCGCTGATCGGCGCCTATCTCGTCGCGTCGCTACCGTTGCTCGATACGCACGCCGCGCTTGCGGGCGACGCCGATCTCATGCTCGCGGGTGTCTACACCAGCGCGGCGCTCGCGCTCCATCGCTGGGTGCTACACCGCGATGCTCGCGACGCCGCGCTGGCACTGCTTCTCGCGCTCGCCTGTCCGCTGGTCGCGATATCCGGCATGGTCTCGGCGCCGACGCTCGCACCGGGATTCGTTGTCGCGCTCTTTCCGCGGCGCGGGCCGAAGCTCGTGGCCTTCGGCTTCGGCGCGGCCGCGCTGGTCGTGCTTGCGCTCGCGCGATCCGCACCTGCGCTGCTCGGCGGCAGCTTGCACCTCGACTACCAGCCGCCGTGGCATTCGCTCGTCGAGGAGTACCTGTTTTTCGGCAACTGGCATCTCCTGTGGTATGCGGCCGTCGCACTGGCGATCCTCGGGGCGCGGCGTCTGGTGCGACCGCCGCTGGCGCCGCTGGCGATGGTCGTCGCGTCAGGGCTCGGCGTCCTGTTCATCGCCTTTGCGTTCCCCGCAACATCGTTCGCCGAATTCAGTGCGGCCAATCGCGCGACGCTGCAGCTGGCGCCGCTGCTCGCCTGCTTCTGCGTTCTGCTGTGGCGCGAACTCACCACGCCGGGAGTAACGTCGATGCCACTCGCAGCGCGGCAACCGGCAGGCTCGGATACGGCGATCAGCGCTGATGCTTGAGCTCTCCGGCGTCACGCTCTGCTGCCTTGATACGGCGAACCCCGAGCTCGCGCTGCGCGCGCTGCGATGCTCCGTCTCGGGAATCCGCTTCGCCCGCACGCTGTTCCTGACCGACCACGCGTACGACGCGCCGGGCATCGACGTCCGCGTGGTCGCGCCGCTGGAGTCGCGCGAGGCGTATTCGGAGTTCGTTCTGAAAACGCTCGTGGAGCATATCGACACAGCGCACGTTCTGCTCATCCAATGGGATGGTTACGTCATCAACCCCGCGGCGTGGCGCGCCGAATTTCTGGACTGCGATTACATCGGAGCGAAGTGGTTCTGGCACGACGACGCAATGCGCGTGGGCAATGGCGGTTTCTCACTGCGTTCGCACAAGCTTCTTAGGGCGTTGCAAGATCCGCGCATCACCCTGACCGGGCCCGAAGACGAGACCATCTGTCGCGCCTTCCGCCCGTTACTCGAGCGTGAGCACGGCGTCCTGTTCGCGTCAGAAACACTCGCCGATGCATTCTCTTTCGAGGCCGCGTACCCGATCGGCAAGCCTTTCGGCTTTCACGGCCTGTATAACTTTTGCCGCGTCGTTCCGCAGCAGGAAATCGCGCAGCTGTCGCGCTGGTTCACGCCGGCGATCGCGCGTTCGCCGCAGCTGCTGCAGCTCGGTCGCAACTGCATAGCGCTCGGCCAGTGGCAGGCGGCAGTCGCAATCTTCCGCCGCATTCTCGATGTCGAGCCCGGACATGCAGAGGCCGCCGCCGCGCTCGCGAAAGCATCCGCCCGCGCCGCCGGGCCGCCCGCCGTAGGCCGCAACGATCCCTGCCCCTGCGGCAGCGGCAAGCGGTACAAGCATTGCCACGGCGAAGTGCCCGCAGCGTCGGGAACGCCATCAGCATCCGCACCGGAGCAACGGCTGCAGCAAGCCGTCGCGCTGCATCAGCGCGGTGTGCCTAGTGACAGAGATACGGCCGAGACTATCTACCGCGACGTTCTTGCGGTCGAGCCGGACAATGCGGTGGCGCAGCACTTTCTCGGCGTGATCCACTATCAACGAGGGGATCTCGCCGCCGCGGTACCGCTGCTCGAACGCGCGGTCGCCGCACGACCCGCGGAGCCCGAGTTTCACAACAATCTGGGTCTCGCGCTGGCAGCCGCCGACCGCGAGGTCGAGGCCATCGCCGCGTTCCGTCGTGCGCTCGCGCTCAAGCCCGAGCACGCGATCGCCTGGAACAATCTCGGTCTCGCACTGCAGGCGCAGAACGAAGTCGGCGCGGCCATCGATGCGTTCCGACACGCGCTCGCCTTCAAGCCAGATTTCGCGCACGCGCGCTGGAATCTGGCGCTTGCGCTGCTGCTCGACACCCAATTCGCCGAGGGCTGGCGCGAATACGACGCCCGCCTCGTGCTGCCCGAACTCGGCCGCGATCGCCATCGCTTGCCGGGACCGCTTTGGGACGGCACGGAGCCTGCGGGCAAGACGCTGCTCGTCTATCCCGAGCAAGGTCTCGGCGACGCGCTGCAGTTTGCACGCTACGCGGTGCTCCTCGCCGACGCCGGTGCGCGCTGTATGATTCGCTGCCCGGATGCGCTGGCGCCTTTGCTCGCGACGATTCCGGGGGTCGCCGAAGTCAGTCGTGACGGTGAAGCATTGCCGAAATACGACGCGCATCTTCCGCTGCTGTCGCTGCCACGCGTGTTCGGCACGACGCCGGAAACGATCCCGGCGAGGGTACCTTACATCACGGTTGCTGATTCGAAGCGCGCCGCATCGCGCGCTGCCCTGACGCGAGCCGGTGCCAGGCGTACCGTCGGCTTGGCCTGGGCGGGCAATCCAGCGCATGCGAATGATCGCCATCGCTCGGTACCGCTCGCCGCGTTCGTAGTCTTGTTCGCGGTCCGGGGCGTGGCCTGGTTCTCGCTGCAGCATGGCGACGCCGCCGCGCAGGTCGCCGAAACGCCCGGCGCCGAGGCGCTTGCGCCGCTAGCGGCCAGCGCGACGCTCGTCGATACCGCAGCGCTGATCGCCGAGCTCGATCTGGTGATCACCGTGGACACGAGCATCGCGCACTTGGCCGGCGCGCTTGCGCGCCCCGGATGGGTGCTGTTGCCTTTCGCGCCCGACTGGCGCTGGCAGCTCGGCCGCGACGACAGCCCGTGGTACCCGACGCTGCGGCTGTTCCGGCAGCCTCAAGCTCACGACTGGACAGCCGTCGTCGAGCGCGTAATGGCTCATCTGAGAGACTTCGCGGGGCGATGAACCTCGTCGCAACGACGTCGTGAGCAGTATCGACAAACGCGCGGCGCGCATCGCGCTGCGCGAGGCCGGCGTCGCCTGGAAGCAGGGCAACGCGGCGCTCGCGGAGGCGCGTTGCCGGAACGCGCTCGCGTTCGATCCCCATCACGCCGCGGCGTGGACGTTGCTCGGCGTTGTGCTGCGCCGGCGCGATCCCGTCGCCGCGCGCGCGGCGCTCGCCCAGGCGCTGAAGAGCGACCCGAATCAGCCGGATGCGCAGTTTCAGCTCGGCAACCTCTACCGCGAACAAGGGCGCTACGCCGAAGCCGTCGCGGCCTACGAGGCTGCGATCGCACTCACACCACCACATCCTGGCCTGCTCAACAATTTCGGCCTGGCGCTTGAAGCCGCCCGCGAAACCGACCGCGCCGCATCTGCGTACCGCAGCGCGCTCGCCGTGCAACCCGGGCACCGACAGTCGCTCGGCAACCTTGCGCACCTGCTGTGCCGGCTGCGCCGGTACGCGGCTGCCGCCACTCTGTGCGAGGAGTACCTGCAGCGCTTCCCCGATGCCGACGCGACGATCTGGGTCGATTACGGCATCTGCCGACATCATGCGCGTGACTACACCGACGCCGAGACTAGCTTCGAACGCGCGCGCGCTCTCGCGCCCGGCGACGCGCTGATCCTGACCAACCTTGGATCGGTCCTTGTCGATCGCGGCGACTTCGAGCGCGCCGAAGCTTTGCTGACGCAGGCGATGGCGCTCGATCCTTCACTTTTGTATGCGTCGTCGCTGCTCGCGTATGCTCGAGCGCATCTCTGCGCATGGACCGGACTTGCCGAGCAACACGAGGCGATCCGACGCGACCTGGATGCCGGCAGCGACAAGCCCGTCAACGCGTTCGCGGCGCTGTCGATGCCACTGTCACCGCAGACTCAGCTCCGCGTTGCCCGGCGCTGGGCGCGCGATCTCGCGCCGTGCGCTCCGCTTGCGTTGTCGGTGCGACCGGGTCCCCGCACAACCGCGCTGCGCGTTGGCTACGTGTCGTCGGACTTCCGCGAGCACGCCATTGCATGGCTGCTTGCGGAAGTCTGGGAGCGGCATGACCGCACCCAACTGACGACGCACGCGTACTCGATCGGGCCGCGCGAGACTTCGCCGCTGCGCACTCGCATCGAGGCTGCGTTCGACCGTTTCGTCGATTGCAGCGGCGATACGATCGAGCAAACGGCGAGCCGGATCGTGGAAGACGGGATTGAGGTATTGATTGATCTGAATGGTTACACCACGTATGCGAAGAGCGAGATCTTGGCCTTGAAGCCGGCGCCGGTGCAGATCAGCTGGCTGGGCTATCTTGGCACGCTGGGCGCCGAGTGGTATGACTACGTGCTCACC
>DASXQW010000325.1:0-1850 GCA_036506975.1 Casimicrobiaceae bacterium
TGGTCGGGGTGACTGGATTTGAACCAGCGACCTCTACGTCCCGAACGTAGCGCTCTACCAGGCTAAGCTACACCCCGACGTGTCGCAGCGATCGGGAAGCACCGGAAACTTCCCTAATACGTTCTTTGCACTGCGAAACCGGATAATTCTAGCAGAGTTTCACGGGCCGGAGAATTCGGGAGCACGTCCAGACACGCTGCTGCCTGCGCACTTTCTTCCTCTGCGCAATGCTTCGCATATTCCAGCGCGCCGGTACGCGACAGGACTGCAAGCACCGGCTTGAAATCGTCGCGGTGACCGCCCCCGAGCGCATCGCGAATCACCGCCGCATCGGTGGCCGACCCTACGGCGAGTGCGCGGATCAACGGCAACGTCGGCTTGCCTTCCGCGAGATCATCGCCGAGATTCTTGCCGATCGCGTCGAAGTCGCCCGAATAATCGAGAACGTCGTCGACGAGCTGGAATGCGGTGCCCAGATGCATGCCGTAGCGCGCCAGCGCGTCTTCGATCACGGGCTCGGCGCGGCCGAGGACTGCGCCGAGCTGAGCGGACGCCTCGAAGAGCTTCGCGGTCTTGCGCCGGATGACGTCGAGGTAGGCTTGCTCCGCGACGTCGGGGTTACCCGCATTGAGGAGCTGCAGCACCTCGCCTTCGGCAATCACATTGGTCGCGTCGGACAGAATGCGCAGTACGCGCAGGTTGTCGACGGTGACCATGAGCTGAAATGCGCGCGAGTACACAAAATCGCCGACGAGCACGCTGGGTGCGTTGCCGAACGTCGCGTTCGCGGTAGCGTGGCCGCGGCGCAGCGACGACTCGTCGACGACGTCGTCGTGCAGCAGCGTCGCGGTATGGATCATCTCGATCACGGCCGCCAGGGTATGGTGATGCGAGCCGCGATAGCCGCAGGCGCGCGCGGCGAGCAGCAGCAGCGCGGGCCTCAGCCGCTTGCCGCCGCTGCCGATGATGTATTCGGCGACCTGGCGGATGAGCACGACGTCCGACGCAAGGCTGTCGCGCAAAACGCGGTCGACCGCCTGCATGTCGTCGTGCAAAACCGATTCGAGCAGCTGAGTGGGCACGGAACGGAGTTCGGGCGAGGCCGATGGAAGATGCCGCGATTGGGCGAAACGTTGCGACCGGTTCCAATGGCCGCTGGGTGCGGTGTCCGCCGCGGGCGTATTCTAACTCCAAGGCGGTGACCGAAGCCTGCAACGTGGGTTGCCGAAGCGCGCTTTGACATTGGTGCGCTAAGGTCTTAAAATAGCACCCTTTTCTGCAGAATCCCCTGGAGTTCGTTCTCATGTACGCGGTCATAAAAACCGGCGGCAAGCAGTACAAGGTCGTCCCCGGCGAAAAACTCAAGGTAGAACAGATACCGGCGGAGGTGGGCGCGCAGATCGTTCTTGACCAGGTGCTCCTGGTCGGAGACGAGTCAAGCGTTCGTCTGGGTCAACCGATCGTCGCCGGCGCGACCGTTACGGCGACGGTGCTTGGCCATGGCCGCGGCGATAAAGTCAAGATCTTCAAGATGCGCCGCCGCAAGCATTATCAGAAGCATCAAGGCCATCGTCAGGGCTTCACCGAGCTCAAGATTGAAGGCATCGTCGGTTGAACCGCAACGCCGAGAGGTAACCAGACATGGCACATAAAAAAGCAGGCGGCAGCTCGCGCAACGGCCGCGATTCGCAATCCAAACGGCTCGGCGTCAAAGCCTTCGGGGGCGAGCCGATCACCGCGGGAGCCATCATCGTCCGCCAGCGCGGGACCAAAGTGCACCCCGGCGTCAACGTCGGCATCGGCAAGGATCACACGCTGTTTGCGCTCGTCGACGGCAAAGTCGAGTTCAG
>DASXQW010000326.1:0-10258 GCA_036506975.1 Casimicrobiaceae bacterium
GCGATGCAGCGCAGGAAACGTCGCCTCGCTGCAGTCGATCACGCCGACCAGCACGTCGGAATGGCCGCCGAGATATTTGGTCCCGGCATGAAGAGAAATGTCCGCGCCGCGCGCAAACGCGGAGAAACCCAGCGGCGTGGCCCAGGTATTGTCGAGCATGACGAGCGCACCTTTGGCGTGCGCGACTTCCGCGATCGCCGGCACGTCCTGCACTTCGAACGTGAGCGAGCCAGGCGATTCGGTGAACACCACGCGCGTGTTCGATCTGAATTCGCGCTCGACGGCCGTGCCCGCCACCGGATCGTAGTAGCTCACTTCGACGCCGAAGCGTTTGAGCTGGTTGTCGCAGAAACGCCGCGTCGGCCCGTACACGGCGTCGGTGACCAGGACGTGATCGCCGGCTCGCGTCGTGCCGAGCAGCGCCAGCGTGATGGCGGCAAGTCCCGACGGCACCGCGAGCGCCGCGTAGCCGCCCTCGAGCGCAGCCATCGCTGCCTGCAGGTCGGTGACCGTGGGCAAACCGTGCAGGCCGTAAGTAATGCCGGGGTATTCACCGCGCTCGGCGGCTTCCAGCTCCGCGACGGTATCGAACAGGATCGTCGTCGCGCGATAGACCGGCGTGTTGACCGCGCCGAGATGTTGCTTCGGGTCGCGCCCGAGGTGCGCAACGTCGGTCGCAGGCCTGCGTTTATTCCGCAGCCTGCGCTCTTCGGTCATGCCGGAAGCTCTTCGCGCAACGCTCGGCTGATCGCCGCGACCTGTGCCTCGATCGGTTGCACGATGTCGATGACGATCGCATCGGCGGGCTCTTCCAGCGTCGCGAATTGGCTCTCCAGCAGCGACGGCGGCATGAAATGTCCCGTACGCGCGGCGAGGCGCGGTCCGATCGTCTTCGCATCGCCCTTGAGATAGACGAAGCGAACGGAACCGCCGCTGGCCAGACGATCGCGGTACGCCTGCTTGAGCGCGGAACAGGCGACCACGAGATGCTTACCGGCTGCAGCGCACCGGCGCATTTCCGCCACGACGCGATCGAACCAGGGCCAGCGATCATCATCGGTCAGCGGTATGCCGGCCGCCATCTTCGCGACGTTCGCTTGCGGATGAACGGCATCGGCGTCGAGAAACGGCCAATCGAGCTCAGTGGCGAGCGCGCGGCCGATGGTGCTCTTGCCGCAGCCGCACACGCCCATGAGCACGACGATCATTTGCCCGCGCCCGTGTCCGGCGCTATCGTCGCGACCTTGTGGCCGCCGAAGCCCTTGCGCATCATTGCCAGCACCCGATCGGCGTATTCTCCCTTGCCTTGGCTCGCGAAGCGCATCAGCAGCGCCAGCGACAGCACGGGCGCCGGAATGCCCTGCTCGATCGCCTCCGCCACGGTCCAACGGCCCTCGCCTGAATCGGCGACGTAGGGGGCGATGTTCGCAAGCTCGACATCGTCGCGTAGAAATTCCGCGCTAAGGTCGAGGAGCCACGAGCGCACGACGCTGCCATGACGCCACATCTCGGCGATCGCGGCGATGTCGAGGCTGAATTCCGCCTTGCCCTTCATCAACGCGAAGCCTTCGGCAAGCGCCTGCATGATTCCGTACTCGATGCCGTTGTGGATCATTTTCACGAAATGACCGGAGCCGCTTGGACCGCAATGCAACCAGCCGCGATCCGGGGCCGGTGCCAGCAATTTCACGAACGGCTCGACGGCGCGCGCCGCCGCGGGCGAGCCGCCGAACATCAGCGAGTAGCCGTGCTCGAGCCCCCAGACGCCGCCCGACACGCCGCAGTCGACGAAGCGCACGCCGTAGCTCGCGAGCTCGACCGCGCGCCGCACCGAGTCCTTGTAGTACGCGTTGCCGCCGTCGACGATCACGTCCTCGGCGAAGAGGCGTGGCGCAAGCGCGGCAAGCGTCTCCTCGGTCTGTTCGCCCGCGGGAACCATCAGCCACACGATCCGCGGCGCAGGCAGCGCGTGGATCAGCGCCTCCATGTCTTCCACGGTGCTGCAGCCGGCGGTTGCCGCGAGCGCGGCGCGCGCGTCGGCATCGGAGTCGAAGCCGACGACCTCGGCGCCGCCGCGCGCAAGTCGTCGCGCCATGTTGGCGCCCATGCGCCCCAATCCCACCATGCCGATCTGTAGTTTCACGAAGCTCTTTCTCTCTGGAAACGACGCGGTAAAGGAGCGATGCTACCGAAACGCGGCGCGCGAGCCAAATTCGTAGACCGGGCTGAGCGCGGAGCGCGATGCCCGGGGCGACATCTCACGGCGACGTTGCTCCCGGGCATCGCCCCGCTCAGCCCGGGCTACCCTGCTTTGCTCGTGCGAGTCGCATAGAGCGCCGCGCCTACGATCAGTACGCCACCGGCCACCGTTCTCGCCGGCGGTATCTCGCCGAGCAGCAGAAGCGCCAGCGCGATGCCGTGCACCGGCTCCAGCGCGGCGACGACGCTCGCGGTGTGCGCGGACAGCGCACGCAGGCTGCGGATGAACAGCGTGTGCGCGAGCGCGGTGCAGACGACGCCGAGGACGACAAGCAGCAGGACGGCGCGCGCGTCCGGAACCACGGCCGTGAAGGCAACGAGCGGCAGCAGGCACGCCGCGGCGCAGGTGTTTTGCCAGAACGCGATAGCGCTCGCCGGATGCCGCGCGGAGAGCGCCCGGTTGGCGACCGCGAGCAGCGCAAAAGTAAAGCCCGAGACGATGCCCCACGAGAGTCCGTGAACGATGCGATTCTGCCAGCGGAATTCCGGCACGACGAGCAACAATCCGCCGGTGACCAGGCCCGCGGTCACCCATTCGACCAAGCGCAGCCGGCGCTGCCGCTGCCCGGCTTCGAGGAGCAGTACGAACAGCGGAAAGCTCGCGAAACCAAGCAGCCCGACGGCAACGCTGGCCGTCTGGATCGCCTGGAAGAATGCGACCCAATGAAGCGCCAGCAGCGCCCCAGAGGCAGCGAGCTTCCATTCGAAGGAAACGCGCGCTTCCGCGCGCTCGCCAGCGAGCGGAAACAAGAGAGCCAGCGCCATTCCGGCTACCGCTGCGCGGCCGAAGACGATAGTCACCGGCGGCAACGACAGCCACTTGCCGAACAAGCCCGCGAACCCGAACAGCAGCACCGCGAGATGCAGCGCGGCGAGCGCGCGCGAGCGTTGTGGAGCGAAGACGAGAGATCGATCGATCATGGAGCGGTGAACACGAAATGGTAGCTCCTCAGCAGCGCGAGCGGGTGCCGGAACCCCCATGCCAGACAGCTAGCTCACTCTTGCCTTGAACGTGTCCCTACCTTCCCGCACGACCGCTTAGTACGCCCTGGGGCCGGAAATCTGAAACAATACTCCGCGCATGATCACCGGCGGCGAAGCGCGGCTTCGGACCGCGGATAAGTCATTCCGCAGTGGTAACGGCAAACATGGTTTACAAAATTGAATACGGCGCGCAGCTTAAGAGCGTCCCATCGCATGGCTACATCTTCGTCGCTAGCCATATGCGAAGCTTTTCAAGTCTGCTCTGTCATATCCTGGGAAGCCACGGTGAGATTTCCGGATACGCCGAAACCCATCAATCGTATCTTGGCAGGATCGACCTGCAGGAGCTAAAGCGCAGGGTACAGGAGACAACCGGTGAGATGGTGTCCGGCAAGTACGTGCTTGACAAGATACTCCACAACGAGATTCACATCGCGCCAAGCGTCCTCACCCGAGCCGATGTCAAGGTCCTGTTCCTGGTACGGAAGGCTGAGGACACGATGAGAAGCATACTCAACATGACTCATACCCTGGGCTACACCTGGCTAACCAAGCCGCACGAGGTGCTCGATTATTATGTCAATCGACTGCAACGGATCGAAAACTACAGCGCCCAGCTTCAAAGTAACGCGCTATTCGTTGAAGCGGAAAAATTGATCGATGATACGGACGCGGTACTCAATGGCTTGTCGCGATGGTTGGATCTCGAGGAACCGCTGACGGCGAATTACAGAACGTTCAAATTCACCGGCGCGGCCGGCTACGGCGATCCTTCTCCGACCATCCTGACCGGACAACTCATCAAGGATGCCAAGGACAGGCACGGCGCCCATGTTCCCCTTGCCATTCCTCATGACGTTTTGCGGCAGGGCAAAGAAGCCTATGCCGTCTGCCGCGAGATCTTGTCGAAACGCCACGAGAGCCCTTAGGAGAAGGCGGCGTTGAATCAAAACTGATAACTCAATGCACGTAACGCTTGCCAGGGCCATTGTGCCATCGCGATCGCTTTTGGGCGGGTTACAATCGCGGTACGGCTGCAGCGGTCGCGCCGCCGGCCGGGAAGATCCAGGGAAAACAGTCCATGCCGAAAGACTTGTCCGCCAAGAACGTGCTCGATGCCGTGCGCAATGCCGCCGGCAATCGCGTCAAGGTCGCCGTGTCGGACATCGACGGCGTGCTGCGCGGCAAGTACCTTCACAAGGACAAGTTCTTTTCCGCGGTAGAGGGCGGGTTCGGCTTCTGCGACGTCGTGTTCGGCTGGGACATGAACGACCAGTGCTACGACAACACGATGCTTACGGGCTGGCATAAGGGTTTTCCCGACGCGGTGGCCAGGATCGATCTCGGCACGCACCGCACCGTCCCCTGGGACGAAGGCGTGCCGTTCTTCCTCGGCGACTTCGTCATGCAGCAAGGGGGCAAGGAGGTCCCGCATCCGATCTGCCCGCGCCAGCTCCTGAAGCGCGTGCTCAAGCGCGCGGAGAAGCTCGGGTTTACGGTGATGTGCGGCATGGAGTTCGAATGGTTCAACTTCGCCGAGACGCCGCAGTCCTGGGCGGCCAAGGGTTATATCCGGCCGGAAACGATCACGCCCGGGATGTTCGGTTACTCGCTGCTGCGCGCGGGAAGGAATCGCGATTTCTTCAAGGCGCTGATGGTCGAGATGGGCGACTTCGACGTACCGATCGAAGGCCTCCATACCGAAACCGGGCCGGGCGTATACGAGGCCGCGATCCTGTTCTCCGAAGCGCTCGAAGCCGCCGATCGCGCGATTCTGTTCAAGACGGGCGCCAAGGAAATCGGTGCGCGGTTCGGCATCATGCCGAGCTTCATGGCCAAATGGAGTGCGCAGTATCCCGGCTGCTCGGGTCACATCCACCAGAGCCTCTCGGATGGCAAGAAGAACCTGTTCCACGACGCGAAGAACAAGAACGGCATGAGCCGGCTTTTCGAAAGCTATCTCGCCGGTCAGCTCGCCTGCCTGCTGGAATTCGCACCGATGTATTGGCCGACGATCAATAGCTACAAACGCCTGGTCGACGGCTTCTGGGCGCCGGTCAAGCCGACCTGGGGCCTCGACAACCGCACCGCGAGCTTTCGCGTCCTCGCTGCGTCTCCCAAGTCCACGCGGCTGGAGACGCGCAGTCCCGGCGCCGACATGAATCCCTATATCGCTGCGGCGGCGTGCATTGCCGCCGGCCTGCACGGAGTCGAGAAGAATCTCAAGCTCACCGTCAAGCCGATCCAAGGCACCAACGTCGGCGCCGAGAACATTCCACGTGCGCCGCGCACGCTGATCGAGACCACGCGCAACTTCAAGAGCTCGAAGCTCGCGCGCGACTGGTTCGGCGACGACTTCGTCGATCACTTCGCGGCGACTCGCGAGTGGGAATGGCGCCAGTCGCTCGACGCGGTGACGGATTGGGAATTGAAGAGATATTTCGAGATCATATGACGCAAGCTATGCGGCACGGCGCTGTTCTTTCGTTGCTTGCCCGCCATTCGCCGTCGATCGCGATCGGCGCGATGATCATCGCGGGATGCCTGGCCGCATGCCCCCTCGCGGCGAAAACGCTGCGCTTCGCCAGCGGATTCGATCCTCAGTCGCTGGATCCGCATGCGTTGGCGCTGCAGTACCAGACTCGCGTCGTCAGCCAGATCTACGAGTCGCTGGTCTTTCGCGATCGCAACTTCGCAATGGAGCCCGCGCTTGCGGTGTCGTGGCAGCAGCTCGAGCCCAAGCGCTGGCGCTTCAAGCTTCGCCCCGGCGTCAAGTTTCACGACGGCGCGCCGTTCACCGCGGACGATGTCGTATTCTCGATCGAGCGGGCGCTCGCCAAGAACTCGCAGCGCGCCTTCCAGCTTCGCGGCATCCTGGAAGCGCGCAAGGTGGACGATCTGACGATCGACTTCCTGCTCGCCGCGCCCGACGCGGTCCTGCCGGAAAAGCTGATCTATGTCGGCATGATGAGCAAAGCGTGGAGCATGGCACACGGCGTCGTTGAACCACAGAACTACAACGCCAAGCAAGAGACTTACGCGGTGCGCAACACCAATGGCACCGGCCCCTACAAGCTCAAGTCCTACGAATCCGATGTCCGCACCGTCCTCGTCGCGAATCCGGATTGGTGGGGCCGGCGCGGAAACGTCGACCAGGCGATTTATGTCGTGATCCAGTCGGACGCCACGCGGCTCGCGGCGCTCGTTTCGGGCGATGTCGATTTCGTGATCGACTCACCATTTCAGGACGTCGCGCGCCTGAAGCAGGAGAAACGCTTCAAGCTCGCCGAGATGACCGACATCGGCACCCAGTATCTCGGCTTCGATCAGAGCCGTGCGGAGCTCGAATTCTCCGACGTCAAGGGACGCAATCCGTTCAAGGATCTGCGCGTACGGCGCGCCGTGTACCAGGCGATCGACATCGATGCGATCGTCTCCAAGGTGCTTCGCGGACAGGCCACCGCAACAGGCTCGTATTTCTCGCGGCTCGTCGACGGTTCGCTGGCCGAGCTCGATCGTCGCTTGCCGTACGATCCCAAAGCGGCGCGCACGCTGCTGAAGGAAGCGGGCTATCCTGACGGTTTTTCGGTGACGCTCGACTGCGTCAACGCCAGCTTCCGCGCCGCGGTGTGCCAGGCGATCGCCGGCATGCTGGCGCAGGTCGGGATCCGCACGACGTTCCAGCCGTGGCCCACGGCGACGTTCTTTCCCAAGCTCACGCAGGCGACGTCGAGCTTCTTCGAGTTCGGCTGGTCGCCGCTCACCGACGCCTGGCCGAGCCTCAACGCGATGGTGCACAGCTACGGCGCGGAGGGCGCCGGCACCTTCAATGGCGGACGTTACTCCAATCCGAAGCTCGATCAGGTCCTCGACGCGATCCGCGTCGAGCCCGACCTCGCGCGCCGCCGGCAGCTCGTCGGCGATGCGCTGCGCATCATGCAATCGGACCTGCCGCTGATCCCGCTCTACCGGCGCACGCTGACCTGGGTGATGCGTCCCGATATCAGCGTCGCACAGTGGCCCAACGACATCCTCGAGCTGCGCTTCGTCCAGATCGGCGACGGGCAGCCGTAAGCTCGCAAGGATGAATATTTCGCGCTTTGCCTTCCCGACGACGATCCATTTCGGCCCCGGTGCGCGCAAGCTCGTCGCCGAGCATCTCCGCGTGCGGGGCGTCGAGCGGCCGCTCATTGTCACCGATCGCGGCATCGCGCCTTTGCCGCTGCTCGCCAAATTCGTCGACGGCATGAAGGGTCTCGACGTCGCCGTTTACTCGGACATCTGGGGCAACCCGGTCAAGAGCCAGGTCGACAAAGGCGTAGCCGCTTATCGCGCGCACCGCGCCGATGCCGTCATCGGTCTTGGCGGCGGCGCGGCACTCGACGTCGCCAAGGCGATCGCACTGATGGCGGTACACTCGGGCGACGTGCTCGAGTACGCATGGGACCACCCCAACGTACGGCCCATCGAGCGCGACCTGCCCTACTTCGTGGCATTGCCCACGACCGCAGGCACCGGCTCGGAAGTCGGGCGGTCGAGCGTGATCTCCGACGACGTGACGCATGTCAAGAAGATCATCTTCTCGCCCCGGCTCCTCGCCAAGGCGGTGTTCGCCGACCCCGAGCTGACACTGGACCTGCCGCCGCATATCACCGCGGCGACCGGCATGGACGCGCTCACGCACAACGTCGAGTCCTACCTTTCTCCGGCGTATCACCCTCTCTGCGACGGCATCGCGCTCGAAGGCGTCCGCATCGCCGCCAAGGCGCTGCGCCGAGCCGTTCGCGAGCCGCACAATCTCCAGGCGCGCGCGGACATGCTGATGAGCTCGATGATGGGTGCGATTGCGTTCCAGAAGGACCTGGGGGCGGTGCACTCCTGCGCGCATGCTCTCTCCACCGTGGCCGACCTGCATCACGGCCTGGCCAACGGCATCATGATCGACCATGTGATGCGCTTCAACCTGCCGGCCGCCGTCGGGAAGATGGCGGAGCTCGCGCACGTCGTCGGCGTCGCCAGGCACACCGCCGAAGCGAGCGGGCAGGCTTTCATCGACTGGCTCACCGCGCTCAAGCGCGATCTGGAGATCCCACCGATGCTGTCCGCGTACCAGGCGAAGCGCCCGGTGACGCGGGCGGACATTCCCGCGCTGGTCGAGGTGGCTATCAACGACATCTGCCATCAGACGAATCCGCGGCCGTGCACGCGTGAGGATTTCGAGCGAATCTTTGCCGAAGCGATTTAGCCCATGAAGGGACTTCGTCTTGATATTGACGTCATCCCCGCGGAGGCGGGGATTCCAGGCCTCAGCGAATCCAAAGTCACTGGATTCCCGCATTTGCGGGAATGACGCCGGTGTATCGTGCCAATGCTGAAAATCGGCATCTCCGCCTGTTTCTTCCACGCCGACCCCGAACGGCTCGTCTTCAAGGGCAAGACGCTGCAGTACGTCGAGCAGGAGATGGCGCACTGGGTGATGCAGAAGGACACGATGGCATTGATGATCCCTTCGCCCGACGGCGACTCCCGCCGCTCCGGCAGCCGCGTCACCGTCAGCGATTACGCTCGCGAACTGGACGGCCTGGTGCTGATGGGCGGCTCCGACGTCAGCCCCGAGAGCTACGGCGAAAAGCCGCTCAAGCCCGAATGGGCCGGCGACCGGATTCGCGACGCTTACGAGATCGCGCTGTTGCGCGCCTTCGTCGTGGCGCGCAAGCCGGTGCTCGGCGTGTGCCGCGGCGCGCAGGTGATCAACGTCGCGCAGGGTGGAACGCTCTACCAGGATCTCACCGCGCAGTTTCCGGGTGCGCTCGATCACCGCGACTGGGACATCTACGACAAGAACAGCCACGCGACTTCGATTGTGCCCGGATCCGGGCTCGCGCAGCTCTACCCGAGGCTCGAGCTCACCAAGACCAATTCGGTGCACCATCAGGCGATCAAGAACCTCGGTCGCGATCTGGTTGTCGAGGCGTGGTCGGAACCGGACCACATCGTCGAGGCGCTGCGCTGGGCCGGGCCGTCGTATGTCTTCGCGGTGCAATGGCACCCCGAGTTCCACGATCGGACCGACGCGTCATTCATCGACGACACGCCGATCCTCGACGATTTCCTCTCGCGGGCGGGACGCTGACCCGCCGGCAATGAAGATTCTCAACCCCGCCACCGGCGCCGTCATCGCCGACATCCCTGAGGACGGCGCCTTCGCGGTGCGCAAGAAGTACGAGCGCGCCCGCGCGGCACAGCCCGCCTGGGCGGCGACGCCGATCAAGCAACGGGTCGCCGCGATTCGCGCGTTTCGCGAGCGCATCGTCGCGAAGCACGACGCGCTGGCGCGAACGCTCACGCAGGAAGTGGGCAAGCCGATCCGCCAATCGAAGAACGAGCTCACCGGGCTCCTCAAGCGCATCGACTTCTTCGTCGCCGAGGCGGCGCGCGTGCTGCGCGAAGAGAAGGTTTACGCCGATGAAAAGCAGAAGCTCGAGGAGCGCATCTCACACGAGCCTCTGGGGGTCATCGCCAACATCTCGGCGTGGAACTATCCGTATTTCGTCGGCAGCAACGTGTTCGTGCCGGCGCTGCTCGCCGGCAACGCGGTGTTATACAAGCCTTCCGAGTTCGCGACCTTGACCGGGCGGCACATCGCCGAGACGTTCCACGAAGCCGGAATACCGGTCGACGTGTTCATCGCCGTGGTCGGTTCCAAGGCAGCGGGCGCTGCGCTGCTGCGGCAGCCGATCGACGGCGTGTTCTTTACCGGCTCGTACGCGACCGGCGCGAAGATCGGCGCCGCCGCCGGACGCAAGATGATCAAGGTCCAGCTCGAGCTGGGCGGCAAGGATCCTGTCTACGTTTGCGACGACGTCGACGTAAAAGCCGTCGCAGCGGCCGTCGCCGACGGCGCCTTCTACAACACGGGGCAGTCGTGCTGCTCGGTCGAGCGCATCTACGTGCACGAGAAAATCCACGATGCATTCATCGCGGCGTTCGTCGCCGAAGTCAAGGGCTACAAGAT
>DASXQW010000327.1:0-3072 GCA_036506975.1 Casimicrobiaceae bacterium
GCACCGAGATCCGCCGGCACACTTTGCGCGACGACGACGAGCTGCTCGATTTGCTGGCCGGGGATTTCGGATTGCGCTTTCCGCCGGGTACGCGGTTTCGCATGCCGTTCGCCGCGACCTGACGCGCCGGCGGACGGAATGCATGGCCGAGTTTCAGCGCGTCGATCTGGAGCGTCTGACACCGTGAAACACGTGATGCGCTGGCACGATTTGGGCTCAAGCGCGCGAAGCAAGCCACGCCGCTTGGTAGGGCCCAAGCAAGTGGCTTGCGACAAAGCGCGTGGGCCCAAATCGCGGCCAGCCCTCCGGGTTGCGGCCCAAACCGCCGCTGGCATTGTTGCCGGGCTTGCGAATAGGCTCCACTATTCGCTGCGCCCTGCGCCGCGCCAGCGGCGGTTTGGGCTAGCAACGCACACGTGTTTCACGGTGTCAGACGCTCCCTAGCTCGATACGCGCAACGACAACCGCGGCGCAGCGCAGGGAAGCGAGTCACATCGTGTATGTCAGCGTCGCGCACCCCGCTCCGGTAATGCACGCGTACATTGCCGCGCGCGTGGAAGGCGAAGCGCTGGTCGCGGCGATGGGCATTCCCGCAACGATCCTGCGCCCGTGGTATGTGCTCGGTCCGGGGCACCGCTGGCCGATGCTTCTGCTGCCGCTGTACGCGCTGTTGCGGCTCCTCCCGGCAACGCGCGAGTCGGCCGATCGCCTCGGTCTCGTTACGCAGGCGCAGATGACCGCGGCGCTGCTCTATGCGGTGGCCAATCCGCCAGGCGCCGGAATGCGCATCGTGGAAGTTTCCGGGATTAGGCGCGCTGCCCCTTGACGCGCGCAACGCCGCGCGACAAAGTGTCAGCTGCGTCAGCGGCGAGGCGCGGAACCCAGTCACGACGCAGCAACCGAGCTTTAACCAAGGAGGACCACATGAGCGATCGCGTGCGCAAGGTCGACTATTTCTACGTGATGGTGCCCAATACCGCCGGGCAGGCCGCGAAAGTGCTGACGGCCCTTGCCGCGCAGGGCGTGAATCTGCTCGCGTTTTCGGGCTTCCCAAGCGGCGGAAAGGGTCAGCTCGATCTCGTACCCGAGAAAAGCGCAGCGCTTAGGCGCGCAGCGAAAAAACTGAAGCTCAAGCTATCCAAGAAGAAGAGCGGTTTCCTGTTGCAGGGCAGCGACCGCGTCGGCGCGATGACCCGAACGCTCAACACGCTCGCTGCGGCCAAGATCAACGTCACCGCAATGGATGCCGTCGCCGGCGGCGGAAAGTTCGCGGCGATTTTCTGGGTGAAGCCCAAGAAGGTCGCCAAGACAGCCAAGCTGTTGCGCGCGCGTTGACGCGAGCGCAACGGGCATGGGGCGCGGCGCCGGCGCAGTGACGGCAACGCCGATCGATTTACGCCTGGCGCGTTCCGACGACGTTCCTTTGCTCGAGGCGCTCATACCGCTGTCGGCGCGCGCATTGCAAGCGGCGACTTATTCGCCGGCGCAGATCGAGGGCGCGGTGGGCACGGTGTTCGCCGTCGACCGGCAACTCATCGCCGATGAGACCTATTTTGTGGCGGAGCGCGATAGTGAAATGGTCGGCTGCGGCGGCTGGAGCCGGCGAAAGACCTTGTTCGGCGGCGATCGCGGGCGCTCGCCGCTGGCCGATCCGCTCCTCGACCCGAACTGCGACGCGGCGCGAATCCGTGCCTTCTTCGTGCATCCGGCGTGCGCGCGGCGCGGGGTCGGTCGGTTGCTGATGAGCGCTTGCGAGCGTGCCGCCGCCGCGGCTGGATTTCGCGCCATGGAGCTCGTTGCGACCCTCGCCGGCGAGCCGTTGTACGCGGCGTTCGCGTTTCAGGTCGTCGAGCGCTACGACATCGCGCTGGCGAACGGCGTGTCGCTGCCCGTCGTGCGGATGGCGAAGGCGCTGGCGCTTCGTTGACGACGTCCCCGCAATGCGACATTACGCCCTGGTAACCCATTGGCATCTCGCGGCGCCGATCGAACGCGTGTGGGACGCGATTTTCACGGTCGAAGACTGGCCACGGTGGTGGCGCTACGTGCAGGCGGTCGTCGAGCTCAAAAAGGGCGATGCGAACGGCGTGGGCGCGGTCCACCGCTTCACCTGGTCGAGCGCGCTGCCGTATCGGCTGTCGTTCGAGATGGGCGTGACCGCAGTGGAGCGTCCGACGACCATGGAGGGCATCGCCTCGGGCGAGCTTTCCGGATGCGGGCGCTGGCACCTCGAGGCGGAGGGCACGACGACTCGCGTGCGCTACGACTGGACGGTGGCGACGACGCGGCCCTGGATGAACTTCGCCGCACCTGTGATGCAACCCGTGTTCCGGTGGAACCACGGCCGCGTGATGGCCGAAGGCGCCCGCGGTCTGGCGCGCCATCTTGGCGTCGAGCTTCTGACTGCGCGCTAAAGGACGCGGACACTCACCGGTGGCTGCTAAACTCGAGCAATGCTCTCCCTGACCCCGGCGGAGCGCCGCGATCTTCGCGCCAAGGCGCACCGGCTGCGTCCGGTCGTGAGCGTGGGCCAGCACGGGCTTACCGCCGGCGTGCTGCACGAGATCGACGTCAACCTGCTTGCGCACGAGCTCATCAAGGTGCGCGTATTCATCGACGACCGCGGTGCGCGCGAGGCGGTGCTCTCGCGCATCTGCGCGGAGCTCGAGGCCGCACCGGTCCAGCACATCGGGAAGCTTCTGGTCGTGTGGCGGCCGGCGCCGCCGGCCGCGGGGGACGAGCGCGCGGGCCCGCGACCGAAAACGAAGGGCGAATCCACCAAGCGCAAGCGGGCCGTGCCGCGATCGCAGGAGCGCCAACGCCGGCGCCGGGCGCCGCCGCGCGGTGCATCCGTGGTGCCGCTCGCCGCCGCCAAATCGACGCCGCAGGCGCGCCGTCCCCGCGAGCCCAGGGCGCGCACGCCTGCGCGGCCACCCTCAGGCCGCACCGGCCGGACGCGCAGCCAGCCGCCCGTGACCGGCGGCAGGCGGCGCCGGCGCGCTCCCTAAAATCTTTCGATGCCGCTCGGGCTCCCGCCGCTGCGCATCGGTCTCGCAGCCAGCGTGCTGCACC
>DASXQW010000328.1:0-6471 GCA_036506975.1 Casimicrobiaceae bacterium
TGCATCGCCAAGTGATACCCTGGGCGACGCGCTCCAACGTCGCCGCTGTGCACCGCGCCGACAATTGGGTGCTTCCGTACTGGGTCAAGATGGATACCGGCGCGCCGTGACCGGTAAATAGCGGCGCTGTCATTCGGAGCCGGGAACCGCCGCCGGTTGCGTCGCGGCTTGGGGTATCTCGCCGCGCGCCAGGATGTAGCGCGTCGCGGCCCACGCGATCGCGAGCGTTGCGGCGACCCCGATCGCTCCGAGGAGCGCGGCCTGCGTCGTGCCCTTCTGCAGCGCCTGCACGGTGAGCGACGCGCTCACGTAGACCGCGATGAGCGGAGGAACGACGCGCAGATCGTAGCGCAGCACGGTCGCGAACAGCAGCGTCGACACCGCGCCTCCGACCAGACCCGAGGCCGCGATATCGAACCATTGATCGGCGCTCACGGCCGCGATTGCCGCGTGGGTCAGCATCAGCAGCGCGGCCGCCAGAATCCGGCGGCGGGTCCAGCCAGCCGTGATCCGATCGAGCCAACGCAGGGCGATGAGCGCAAGCCCGATCACCGGCAGAACATTCACGGCGCCAAGAGCGCGGGCGAGCCACGGCAGCCAAGCGTTCTCCGCGTCATACTTCGGCCACAGCGGCGCCAAATCGGGCGTCATCGCGCCGACCGCGACGTCGACGCCGATAATGACAAGTGCGACCGCGGCGCCGCGCAGCCAGAGCGTCCTGGCGTCGAGGCCGGGCGTGACGTGCTCTCGCGCCGCGAACGCGCCGACACCGGCGAACATGCCGCCGAGCAAGGCGGTCAGGACTGCAGCGAAAAGCAGGCCGCCGCCGGAGAGCGCCACCTGCATGAAGACGGGCTCGGCGGTCTGCAGCCGCATCGCGAGCGCCGGCCACTGGTTGACGGCATTGACGATCGCGGCGCAGAGCAGCAGCGTTCCCGCCGACCAGAAGGCGCGCCGGTCGAAATGCGCGCGGGTCCATGCGACCGTCGCGCCGATCAGTGCTGCAATCGCGACGATCGCAAACGCGAGCGCGACGATCATGCGCAACACGCTAAGCCGGCCGGCGCGGTCTCGCTCCGCGCGATACCAGTTGTCCGGAATGAAGACGTAACGGCCATAGCCAACGACTTCGTCGCCGGCGAGGTCGACCATCACGCGCGCCTCGCCTCCCTTGCCGACCGTAACGCGCGGATCAGCGTAGGTGAAACGCCAATCGATGCGCGCCGGTTGGGGATCCTGTTTGACCTCGACCTCGCGCAGCGCCGCAGGATCGAGTGCGAAGCGTTGCGCAATGGCGCGCCGCGTCAATGCGCGCGCCTCGTCTTCGCCCAAGCGCGCGCCGCTGCGCTGCTCGGGAAGTCGATGTCCCACCTGGCGCAGCTTGCCGTTGCCCTGGATGGTAATGCGCCATTCCTCGGCACGGTCGGCGACGTCGGCTCCGGTAAAGCGTGCGTAACGCACCTCCCAGAGCGGGGGCGCGAGCCAGTCGCCGATGAGCTTCCGGTAAGTCTCCTGCCCGGCCTCGCGCCAGACGAACTTGTTCCAGGCCCACGCCGCAGCATCCTCGGACGCCAAACGAACCGCGGCAAAGCGCTTCCACTCCGGACCGAGCGCGATACCGCGTTCCTTCAATGCGCCATCGGCGATCGCTTCGGCCTGTGCGCGGTCGATCGCGAGCGGCGGCGCGTCGCCGTGAAAGCTCGGCATGACGATGAAGGCGAGAAGCCCGCAAAGCGCCAGCAGGGGCAGCGCGCGCTGCATGTTCGCGGTCCACGTGCCCGCTGCGGCGCGCGGTCCATGTGCCGCAAGATGCGCCTTCGCGACGCCGGGCTGCCACGCGCCATTGGCAAGCGATTCCGGCAGCGCGAGCCAGCGACCGGCCCGCAGACGCCACCACAGGACAACCGCCAGCGGCGCGAGCCCGGCGCCGACGACGAGCGCCTGATTCAGCTCCGCACCGGGACCCTGTACCAGGAACACCGGTATGGCCATCAGCACGAGATCGAACAGGGCGTGCAGGATGATTGTCGGCAGGAGCCCGAAACGAAGGAAGATCAACCCCCAGATGAACGCCGGCACGAAGAGCTCGATCAGCCGCGAATAGGCGGGGAACCCGGGATAGTTCGCGTGCGCGCCGGCGAACACCAGCGCTTGGACGACCAACGCCGCGCCGATCAACGATCGCCGGCAGCCGAAGCGCTCACCGATCAGCGCCGCGAGCGACAGCGGCACCGCGCGGAACAGGCATTCCTCCATGAATCCCGCCTGCAGCGCCATGCCGATCGGCGCCAGCGCCGGCAGCGCGCTGCCGAGGATATTCGGATCGGAAAGCGATTCGGACGGTTGCCACCAGCCGAAGTAGCGGTTGGTGACGAAATAGAATCCGGAGATCAGCGCAAGCTCGATCGGCACGAACAAATAACCTCCGAGGGTCCGCCCGACCACGGCTGGCGTGGGCGCGGCCTCGCGCGACCAGACGCGCCACAGCTGCGGGTGGCCGGCAAACGCCCGGCGCGAAAGGCTTTCCGCCGCCATGAATACCAGCGCCAGCGCGAGGCCCCCGCCGATGAGCACGAGCGCGGCGATGCCGATCTGCTGGCCCCAGAACACGCCGGTGGATTGCGCCGTGTCATACCCGAACCAGGCTTGCGGTGCATTGGCGAGGATCGCGAGCGCATTCAAGCCGGCCACGGCTGCGCCCGTCACGAGCGCCGGTTTCCACAACAGCCTGCGCTGGCGCATTAACCACAGCACGCCGATGATGCAGCCGCCGAAGCCGTATAGAACGCCTGCCGCCAGGCTCGCGACGCGCGCGATCGCGTTGTTAGCCGAGCGCATTTCCTGAAAGCGCCGCCCGAACGCTTCCGGCACATGCACGAAATGGGTGACTTCGGAGAGCGCGTCGCCGCTCACGGTGAGGCGCATGCGGATCCTGGCGTCGCCAAGCTTGACGTCTTCGCGCTCGTAGACGAACGCGTGATCGACCCGCCCGTTGGGCCGCTCGACGCGCGACTGTTCGAGGATGCGGTAGGGCCCGAAGACGACGGCCCAGTCCGAGCGCGCGCGGGCCTCCGCGATCGTGCGCGCGACCGCCGAGTCGAGCGATGCACCGGGCTCATCCTCCGGCACATTGCGCGCGAAACCGTAGACCGAGCCGTCGGGCTTGAAGCGCACACGGACCTCCGCCGTTTCGCGCGGCTTGAACAACCGCACCTCCCAGCGATAGGGTGCGTACACCTCGCCCGACAACAGTCGCGTGAACGCCTGTTTTCCTCCGGCTTCCAGCTCGACATAGTTCTGCGTGGCGCCGTCGTGGGTGAAAGCCGAGGCGCGACGCGCCTCGGGCGCCACGAGATGCAATCGATCGGCAATCGTAGCGGCCTGCTCAACCGCCTGCTCGCGCGACATCTTTACGTCGAGATTGATGAGCGGCAGCGCCTCGGGGAAATAACGCCAGGCGAGCATGGCCGAGAGCGCGGACAACAGCGCAAACCCGATCCAGAACGCGGGCCTCTTCGTGATTCCGCTCATTGGCGCTTTTGTCATCGGAAGATATTCATGCGTCGAGCCTTTGCATCGCTGGGCCGTAGCCCGGGCTACGTATTTCCACGATGCCACGCGCGGCAAGATCGGCAAGCGATTCCGCCGACAGGCCCAGCCGCTGCGAGAGCACTGCCGACGTATGCTCGCCGAGCAGCGGCGGCGCCTGAGTATACTCGACCGGAGTCGCGGAAAACCGCAGCGGATTGCCGACTTGCGGCACCGTCCCCGACAGACGATGCGGCAGATCGAAGCGCATGCCGCGGGCGCGCACTTGCGGGTCGGCAAAGACCTGATCGAGGCGGTTGATCGGGCCGCAGGGCACCCCGACCGCCTCCAGCGCCTGAAGCCACTCGGCTTGCGTGCGCGTGCGCATCACGGCGGCGATCAGCGGCACCAAGACATCGCGTCGCTTGACGCGTTCGGCATTGGCGGCAAAGCGCGGATCGCGAGCCCACTCCGGTTTGCGTGCAATCTCACAGAAGCGCGCGAACTGCGCGTCGTTCCCCACCGCGAGAATGAGATGCCCGTCGGCGCAGGCGAAGACTTGGTAAGGCACGATGTTCTGGTGCGCGTTCCCGGCACGGGCCGGCGGCGTGCCCGACACGAGATAGTTCATGTTCATCACCGCCATCATCGCCACCTGCGCGTCGAACAGGCTTACGTCGATGTACTGACCGGCGCCGTAGCGTTCGCGCTGCGCAATTGCCGCGAGAATTGCGGTGCAGGCGTACATCCCCGTCATGAGATCGGAAATGGCGATGCCGGCCTTCTGCGGGCCGCCCCCGGGCAGATCGTCGCGCTCGCCGGTGACGCTCATGAACCCGCCCATCCCTTGGATGATGAAATCGTAACCCGCGCGCTCGGCATACGGCCCGGTCTGGCCGAAACCCGTGATCGAGCAATACACCAGCCGCGGATTGACTGTGCCAAGGTTCGCGTAATCGAGGCCGTACTTCGCCAGCCCGCCGAGCTTGAAGTTCTCGACGACGATGTCGGCACCGCGCGCGAGCTCGCGTACGATGGCTTGGCCTTCGCTCTGCGTGAAGTCGACGGCGACGGACTTCTTGCCGCGGTTGCATCCCAGGTAATACGCCGCCTCGCCGGTGTCGCGGCCTTCTTTGTCCTTCAGGAACGGCGGTCCCCAGCCGCGAGTGTCGTCGCCGCTGCCAGGTTTTTCGATCTTGATGACCTCGGCGCCGAGATCGGCTAAGAGTTGCGTGCACCACGGCCCCGCGAGCACGCGGGAGAGATCGAGTACGGTGAGATGCGAGAGCGGACCGGGCACAGGTTTTTTTCCGCGTTCGCGAAGGGGTCCCGCTGAAAGGACGCGGGCGCCCGTTGCTCGACATTGGACAACCGTGAGGCGCGCAGAAGTCTACGGTTTCGGCGAGCTTATCATGCGCGGCAGCGAGTTCTCGATTCCTCGCTTTAGCAACGACTCCAGCGCCCTCGTCTTCTGCGTCTGGGAGAGCGCGTTCCAAACCGTGCGATCCTCGGCGCGTGCCGATGAGTACGTAGTGCCAACGACCACGCGTTCGTGCGCCTCGATCACGCTGCTCTGAAGATTGATCAGGACGAGCTGGAAATTCGCGAAGACGCCGAGGAATCCAAGGCCGCTCTCCCTGGTGTCGGAGCGCCTCATTCGCGTCACCGCATCCAGGTAGAAGCCCAGTCCGGACACCTTTCCGCTACCGCGCACATCATGGGCCGTTTTCAATTCTGGTTGGTCGCGGTAAGGGGCGATCAGCAACAAATGCGCATCGGACAAGAGAGGCAGTTGCTTCCTGACCACCGAGATCAGATCCTGAACACCGGTCACGTCGGCGTCCAGCCATGAATCGCTCATCCTGTACAACGTCGGGTCGCTGGCCCTTAGCGTGGTGGCGCCGGCATCGGGCCGGAGCTTGGCGAGCGTCGCATCCGCGACGCTAGCGGCGAAATCATCGAGCTGCGATTCGACGAGCGGCACGACCTCGCCCTGGTTCTGGTCGAGGTGGCTTCCCACCTGACGCCCCTGGCCGACGATCGTGACGTGGTCGCCGATGAGCGAGAGGATAATGTACGTGTCCGCGACTGCTTCGCAGGCCCATGCCGCGGCCACGACAAGCAACATCCGCAGCGCTCGCGCCAACCTGGATGCAGCAACAGCCCCGTTCTGGTTCATCATCTCCGCCCGCGTCGGCTCGATCAGTCCACAGCTTTCACCAGATCCTCGACGATCTTCTTGGCATCGCCGAAGACCATCATTGTCTTGTCCATGTAGAACAGAGGATTGTCGAGGCCGGCATAGCCCGACGCCATCGACCGCTTGTTCACCAGAACGCTTCGGGCCTTGTACGCCTCGATGATCGGCATGCCATAGATCGCGCTGCCCTTCTGTTCTGCCAGCGGATTGACGACGTCGTTCGCGCCGAGGATCAGTGCCACGTCCGCTTGCGCGAACTCGCCGTTGATGTCCTCCATCTCGAACACCTGGTCGTACGGCACCTCGGCCTCGGCGAGCAGCACGTTCATGTGGCCCGGCATCCGCCCGGCCACCGGGTGGATCGCGTACTTGACCGTCACGCCCTTGGCCGTGAGCTTCGCAGCAAGCTCTTTCACCGCATGCTGCGCACGCGCCACGGCGAGCCCGTAGCCCGGCACGATGATCACCGTATCGGCATTGGAGAGCAGGAACGCGGCGTCCTCGGGACTGCCGCTCTTCACGGCCTTTTTCTGCGCGTCCTCGGCGGTTGCGCTCGTTTCGCCGCCGAAGCCGCCGAGGATCACGCTGAAGAACGAGCGGTTCATCGCCCGGCACATGATGTACGACAAGATCGCACCGGAGGAGCCGACCAGCGAGCCGGCGATGATCAGCATCGGGTTGTCGAGCGAAAAGCCGATGCCCGCTGCCGCCCAGCCCGAGTAGCTGTTGAGCATCGAGATCAC